>JAKACU010000005.1 GCA_021821185.1 Bacillota bacterium | reverse complement strand
TATAGCCTGTTCGATATCAAACGCTGAAACCATTTGTGGATCCAAATAAATATTTTCCTGCAGCAGTACATTTCCTGCCCTGTCTTTCGTAATTACGTATCGTGGCAACAACAACCAACCGAATGGCCATTTATCCCACAGCCCTTTATCCTTAACGTGTTCTCCATAAAACGGTAGGGCCAGAAAAAATCGTACATCATCTTTATTTTGATTCCACACATTATCTGTGAACTGAGCATATGCCTCTCGCAACAGTAAAATGGGTTCCCCTTCATAGACTTCATAAGAACGTGCGGTATCAAACGCAAATAATTCCGTGCCATTTTTGGGATCACGCCAATACACAGCGGCTTCTTTTTCAACAAGATCAGCAAGGCGAACAAGATCACCCGTGGCATTCACGCGAGTAGATAGACATACGATGCGATCAACGCCGTTTTGCATCACATAAGAAGCAGCTTGTCTGAGTTCTTCTATGTCCTTGATCATATGCGGTGCCTTTATACCCATTGCAAAAGTTCCCTTCGCAGCAATTTTAAAGAAGCGTTACGTGGCAGCGATGAGACAAACCGTATTTCTTTGGGCACTTTATATCCCGCAAGTCGTGATCGGCAATAGGCTTGCAACTGCGCCGCTGTCACCATCGCATCCGGTTGCAAGACGACAAACGCAATAGGCACCTGGCCATAGCGATCATCAGCCATACCCGTTACACCAACTTCTTTCACTGCATCGTGCCCAGATAAGACACCTTCAATTTCGGCTGGATAAATGTTTTCGCCACCAGAAATGATCAAATCATGTCGGCGATCCATCATGTATAAGTAACCCTGTTCGTCTAATGTGCCGATATCACCCGTATAAAACCAGCCATCACTCCATGCTTTGCGATCAGCTTCTTCATTGTGATAATACCCTTTCGTCATCGTAGGCCCACGAATGATAATCTCACCCGCGATGCCAGGATCAACATCATGACCATCTTCATCAACGATGCGAATTTCATTGAGGGAAAGAGGTTTACCCGCTGATCCCAATTTTTCTAAACTCAGCAATGGCGGCAACGTCGCCACTTGGGAATTGGCCTCCGTCAACCCGTAACTTTGCGACACCGGGATGCGCAAAGCAGCAGCGCGTTCAAGCAAGGGCTTTGGCGCAGGAGCGCCTCCTAAAAGCACACAACGCAATTGGGTTCCATATGGTCTATCCCGACCTTCAAGCATTCTTGATAGCATAGCTGGGACAACCGAAACAAGCGTGACGACACCTTTATCAATCACACGATTGAACTCTGTCTCATCAAAATGTTTTTGAATCATCGCCGTCGTTCCATAAATAACAGAGCGCATTAAAACGGCTTGTCCGCCAACATGAAATAACGGCATGGCAGTCAGCCAACAATCCCCTTCTGCGACACCTAAGCGGTACCCTGACATCATAGCGCCATACAAATGGTTCTCATAAGCAATCAGAGCGCCCTTGGGATGACCTGTCGTCCCTGATGTGTACATGATGCTTTGCACAAGTTCCAGATCGATGGACCCCGGCACAAAGGAAAAGTCGTCGTCAGCCCCGAGCATGTCATCAAGCACAAGAGTGGCTATAGGATGAAATGTCTCATGGACCACACGAAGCATCTGCTCTTCATGATTACTATCTGAGATAAACATCGATACAAAAGCATCTTGTGCTTGCCAAACCATCTCAGAAATTGCTAGCCGCGTGTTCACAGGTACCAAAATGGCTTTGAGAAAGCGCACAGCATGCATTGCCACGGAAAAAGTCAAGGGGTTGCGCGCCAACAACGCAACCCTATCACCTTGCTTGACGTTATGCGCCTGTAAACGATCTGCAAACGCCCGGCTAAAACGGTACAAATCGGCATACGAATACGTTTGATCTTCTGTGATCAAAGCCGGTTTTTGCTCATGTTGCAACACAGTTAACCAGTCAGGTACAAATCGATTCATCCTACGGTTACTTCCTTTCAGGGTAAACGAGGGAACTTATCAAAATCCGGACTACGTTTTTCTAAAAAAGCATTTTTCCCTTCATGAGCCTCTTCCGTCATGTAGAACATCATCGTGGCATCCCCGGCCATCTGTTGCAAGCCGGCTAAACCGTCCGTATCGACGTTAAAGGATGCTTTCAAAAATCGAATCGCCATCGGACTCTTGGTAATAACCTCGCGCGCCCATTCAATGGCTTCATCTTGCAACTGCATTACAGGTACAATTTTATTGACAAGACCCATATCGAGCGCCTCTTGCGCGTTATATTGACGACATAAAAACCATATCTCTTTCGCTTTCTTTATTCCAACCGTCCGCGCGAGGATGCCTGTCCCATATCCAGCATCAAAACTTCCCACTTTAGGGCCTGTCTGGCCAAAAACCGCGTTATCCGCGGCAATCGTCAAGTCACACACGAGGTGCAATACATGTCCCCCACCGATTGCATAACCGGCAACCGCCGCAATAACTACTTTAGGCAATAAACGAATTTGCCGTTGTAGATCCAATACGTTTAAGCGCGGGATGCTGTCTTTACCAACATATCCGCCAATCCCACGGACACGTTGATCGCCTCCTGAACAAAACGCCTTGTCCCCTTCACCTGTAAAGATCACAGCGCCAATTTCTTGATCATCACGAACGATCGAAAAAGCTTCAATTAATTCCTCCACAGTTTCCGGTCGAAATGCATTTCTTACCTCAGGCCTATTGATGGTTATCCGTGCGATGTGCTCTGCGTATTCAAAACGAATATCATGGTATTCTTTGATGGACTGCCATTGCATAAAATCTTCCTCCTAAGACTATTTTCCGACTCATCAGTCTGTAAAATGAGTATATCAGACTTACCTCTTTGTTTCACTACTTGTTGATAGGTGATCAGCGTGCTATGGTAAGGTTCGAGGTGAATCTGTTCATGCAAAGTAAACGTATCATGACTTTAGGCTGGCGGCTATTACGTCCGCCTACATTAACTGCATCCATCGCTCCCGTCCTTGTGGGGACAGGGCTTGCGATTCATTACGCGCATTTTCATACGGTTTTATTTCTTGCCATGTTAATCTCATCGATGCTCATTCAAGCCGTGGCCAACATGATCAATGAATACTATGACTTCAAACGAGGCTTAGACAATGAACACATGGTCGGCATCGCAGGTACGATAGTACGGGACAATGTAAAACCAAACACGGTGCTTCTAATTGCCATTGGCACGTTGATTCTCGCCATTTTACTCGGCTATTATATCGCTTCCACGACGTCTTGGTGGGTCGCTGTAGTAGGCATCTGTAGCATGGTCTTCATGTACTTATACTCTTCCGGTCCGCACCCGATCTCATCAACGCCTTTTGGTGAAATTACAGCAGGAATTATCATGGGCCCAGTGATCATTTTAATCAGCTATTTCATTCAAACAGGGCATATATCAGGTAGAGCCATTATCGCTTCTGTGCCGATCGGTCTTCTCATTGGCGCTATCCTGCTTGCCAACAACATCCGGGATATTGCCCATGATACAGAAGGCGGACGTCAAACATTACCGATCGTAATCGGACGAGCAGGTGGCATTCACACTTTGCGCCTAACGTTTGTCCTTGCTTACATCATCATTCTTATCATGATGTTATTGCAACTTTTATCTTGGTGGTCATTATTGACTTTTTTGGCCATTCCTATTGCCTTAAGGGGTCCGCGCCTGTTTGCCCAAACGACGGAACCAAAACAACTTCAGCAGGCATTTAAAATGGTTTCACAAACATTGATCGTCTTTGCGGCATTGCTTTTTATCAGTCTACTTTAGGTAAATGAATACACACGCAAACAGGGTTGCACAGTATAGAAATTCACTGTACAACCCTGTTTTATAGAACAGCTTAGGCTTTTAGTGCAACAGACCAATCCTGCACCGCATGTCCTTCGAGAAATTTCTCAACATCCAGTGCAGCTTTGCAACCAGACCCCGCTGCGGTAATCGCTTGACGATACAGTGGATCAGCAACGTCACCGCAGGCGAAGACGCCTTCCACGCTCGTCGCAGTCGTAACACCAACTGTTTTAATGTAACCTACTTGATCGACGTCAACCTGTCCTTCTAAAAAAGCAGTGTTAGGGGAATGCCCAATCGCCACAAAAATTCCATCCGTCTTTAACGACTTTGTCTCATCTGTCGCAACATCTCTTACCACAAGTCCAGTAACCTTGTGCTCATCTCGTTCGACAGCAGTGGGTACCATCCCAAGTGCGAAGCGAATCTTCGGATTGTTGCGGGCTCTCTCTTGCATGACCTTCGATGCGCGCAACTCCTCCCTGCGATGAACAATGACAACTTCAGACGCAAACTTTGTTAAAAATGTGGCTTCTTCCAGCGCAGAATCGCCGCCGCCTACCACAATGATCGGCTTGTTGCGAAAGAAAAATCCGTCACAAGTTGCGCATGTTGACACTCCGCGACCTGTCATTTCAAGCTCGCCTTCAATACCTAAACGTTTGGCTGAAGCACCTGTCGATACAATCACACTTTGTGCTTGATAGACGTCGTTGTCGTTCACCGTCACGGTAAACGGTCGCTTGGATAAATCAACCGCTGTAACAAAACCCGTAACAAATTCCGCTCCAAAACGCTCAGCTTGCTCACGCATCGATTGCATCAATTCAGGGCCCATCACGCCATCAGGGAATCCCGGAAAATTCTCCACTTCGGTTGTTAAGGTTAATTGCCCACCTGGTTCATTGCCTTCGATGATCAAGGGTTGCAGATTCGCTCGGGCAGCATAGATAGCTGCAGTCAGTCCTGCAGGACCTGTACCAAGAATCATGACTCGTCGCTGTGTCAATTTGCATCATCCTTTTCCTCACATATATCCTACATACCCATCATAGTATAAGGGTCACAATTACTCAATTTCCTCAAGTAACGATACACTTTGACAACGAAGCACAGTTATATTTAGCTGCTTGCTAAGATCAACTTCATAAGGAGTAGCACGCCGCTGATCAGGGTCCTCTAAAATGCGGATGACAGGCCGAGATGGAATCAGTTCATGAATGCTTCCTACGATGCCAATGCAACCATTGCTGAGTTGCACTTCGGTGCCAATTGGGTAAGGCACTACTCGTTTGCCAAACAATTCGACCATCTGGAAATCAAACTCCACACCTGCGCGGCTAAACAAATACTCCATCACATCGCCCGGCGACATACCATCACGGTATGGACGGTGCATAATCATGGCATCGTAAACATCAGCGATTGCAATAATTTTAGCAAACTGATGAATCTGATCACTTTTTAAACCTCGCGGATACCCACTTGCATTTAACCGCTCATGGTGTTCATGGGCGCATCGTGCAACAAGAAAGGAGAACTCATGCTGCTGTTTTAAGAGGTCATACCCGAGTGTGGCATGTTCCTTCATCGTGTGGTATTCTTCCACCGTTAGGGGGCCTCGTTTGTTAAGTATGTCTAATGGTATCAGCATTTTGCCCATATCATGGAACATAGCTCCAAGAGCTAACTCAATCAGCATATTTTCCGATAGTCCTAAAGAAACGCCCAATATCAGTGAATAAATGGCTACATTGACCGAATGAACATAAGTACCATTGTCATAGCCAGCCAGCGAAGCCATATTTTCTTGAATCATTTCTGTGTGTTGCATGATCTGTAAAAGAGCTCTCATCTGCGTGCGAACTTTCTTTGCGAATGCAGGATTAAAAGAAATGCGTTTAAAAGACGCCTGAGCGCGTAACCTCGTCCACTCTTCTTCGAGTGTCTTTTGCATCTCGACGCGAAACTCACCCGCTATAACCTCTGGGATCATTATCCCTTGCGATACTTCATCTTCGATTGTAAGTACTGCAAATTGCTGGCGTAACCGTTTCACATGGTATTCTGTCAGTGTTACACCAGACTGCAATAATACCCTACCCTTTTCATCATAGATCGGGCGGGCCAAGCACATTCCCGGGCGGGCTAAGGCAACAGAAATCTGTCTCGCCAATTTACACCATCCTCCATTCATTTATCATAACAGGTTGATGTCGTTGTTGTCATGCGTTAAAATACCCATATAGGTATATAAAACTTGTTAATTCTATCGGGGGTGGCAGCATGAACTGCAAAGAGATTTCACAGCAAGAAATTAGGCAGATACTTTTTTCCCATCGAGATGTACAACTCATTGACGTCAGAGAGGTTGAAGAATATCGCAACGGGCACATTGAAGGATCGAAACTGATCCCACTATCTATCTTGCCTGAACAACTTGATCAGCTTGATCGCAACAAACCCATTGTTCTCATCTGTCGCAGTGGTAATCGAAGTTCGCAAGCGTGTGAACTATTAACCACGCGCGGCTTTCAAGCATCATCACTACGCGGCGGACTATCTGCTTGGACAACGACGGCCTGATTGGCTTTGATCTTTGAGGTGGATTCGAAATACGGTGCCTTCGCCGGGCGTAGAATCCACCTCCACCTGGCCTTCGTGTGCTGCAATGATCGCGTAGGAAACAGAAAGTCCGAGTCCCGTGCCGCCTTGCTTCGTCGAAAAAAACGGAACGCCAAGATGTCCTAAATGGTAAGGCGCAATCCCAGACCCCGTATCTCTCACTTCGAGCACAATTTGTCCTTTTTCTTCATTTTTATAAAGGCAAAATTTTACCTCATCATTCGGCGAACAGGCTTCTATGGCGTTTTGACCCAGGTTGACCAATACCTGTCTCATTTGATTTCCGTCTAAATGTAAGATGAAACGATGATCATCGAATAAAGGTTCGACAAAAATTCGGACATTTTTGCGCAAAGCCTGTGGACCCAGGGACGTAGCCACATCACGAATGCAAGCCCACAAAGATGTCGTTTGCATTACAAGCGAGCGTGGACGAGCTAATTGTAAAAAATCGACTAAAATTTGATTAGCTCGTTTTGCTTCACTCAATGCTACTTGTACATACCTTGATACAACAGCATTACCTTGACTTTCATCACCAATGAGCTGTACAAAACCTTGAATAGCCGTTAATGGATTACGAATTTCGTGCGCCATACCAGCAGCCATGGTTCCAATGATCGACAACTTTTCGCGTTCTTGCAGGCGCTGTTGTACTTGTTTTAATTCCGTCACAGACTTTGAGAGTTGCCTTTCCAAACGCATATGCTTCGTGACGTCGCGCATGATCGATACGATGGCGACAACGCGATGGCTTGTGTCGATGATCGGAGAACTCGTCATACTCACATGAAGTTCTCTGCCATCTTTGTGCAACCGAATCGTTTCATGACCTGGTACATTAATGCCCTTTTTTAGGATTTTGAGTAAAGCATCTGTTTCTTTTTTAAGATCGTGCGGTACTATAGGTGGAATTTTACCGAGCAATTCTTGTTCCTTCCAGCCATACATTCGTTCAAAAGCGTAATTGATTTTTAAAATTCGACGATCGACACTCTGTAGGAGCAATGCATCAGCGGACTGAAAGAGAATACCACCTGAATCCTGGGCAAGATCACCTTGTATATCGGATGACGCTACTTTAATCAAGTGAGAAAAAACGCCATCATACAAAACCAAAGAAATTTCTACATGAACGTTTTCGTCATGGTCATACGGTATTCGTAATCGGGTTCTAAGAAACAGGGCATCTGTCAAGGACTCTACGCAGAGGTCTGGAAAAAAGATATCAGTTTGCTGATCGATCACATTTTCTTTACGCATACGCAAAAAATGCAGCCCCGGGTCACTCACAAACTTCACGATACCTTGGGACACAATGACAGCAAATTCCGACACCATAAGAGGGTTGACAGTAGGATTTAGGTCTGCATATGAGGTATGATCTATAAAAGGCAACAATCACCTAGTCCCCTTTAGGACGATATACTGTTAGTCTGTAAAATATACCAAATATAATCTGAGGTGTCATCATGGCTGTCTCGACGACAAAAAGAAAACTGTCTGCAACGGTATACTATGCGATGACTGCCTTAATTTTCGGCATGATTGGCGTGGTTTTTGTCCAGTTCCTGATTCCTTCCTGGCAACATGGACTATGGACTGCAGGACCCACTCTTGCAGCCGTACATAGTATGATTCTTGGATTTATGCTCACGATGGTTTTTGGTGTAATGTACCAGGTTATCCCAATCGCCTTTCAAGCTCCAGCGATTCCACGAAATGTGCTGTTTTGGCATTTGCCTATTCATGTGTTCTGCGTGATCGGCATGATCACCGGTTTTCTTTTAGGCAAACTTTTCATCACGGGTATGTTCGGGACTGCATTACTCCTTAGTACTATTGCGTTTTTCATCATAGCAATAAAAAGTTATCGACAAGCACGTAACAAAACGTCTGTTCACCAACATCTTCGTTATCCTTTTGTAGCACTTGGTCTAGTTATGGTATTTGGCATCTGGATGGCATTTTACCTTCCAGGCGATTCATTCTCCCTCTATAGTACGCACATCTTTTTAGGTACTTTTGGTTACTGGATGACCCTTGTGATGGTCATCTCCTACAAGTTCATCCCTATGTTTACACTTAGCCATGGTTACAAGTCATCGATGCCTGTAGCCATTCGCATTTTTACTATTGGCGTGGCACTTTTTGCGCTTGCCACTTTGTTTCATCTATCCTTCCACATCGCACAAATGGCGGGACTCATCATTGCTCTTATCGGCTTAGTCTATTTTACGTTTGACATGATTAGGATTGTCTGGGCCAGGAAAAGAAAACGCATCCTATACTCCATTCGCGTTGCCCTTGTTGCAACAAGTGTCTTACTTGTCAGCTCTGTTTTGCTCTTTATAGCCACCGCATTCTCAATATCCAGCCTTATTCTTCCATTCGCGTATCTCCTTGTTATGGACGGATTCGCACTCTTAATTCTCGCCTACCTACAAAAAATCGTACCATTCTTATGGTACGAATATCGATACAGCCACCATTCTGATCGCAAAAATGCGCCACCGATTGATGACATGATGCCAAAAGGAATGACACGGCTAGGTATATCTCTCTATGGTGCATCGACTTTCCTTGGTTTTCTTGAACTATCTTTTCACATCGTAGTCGTAGATACAGAACTATCCGTCATCATACAATTACTTTTGTCAGCGTTGGCCTTTTTGGGAATGCTACTTTTGCTCTTTTCACTCTTGCACGTACTTAGAATTGGCGGTCCACGAATCGATCAACCTGAAGAGAGCTAACTACGGTTTTTTAATAGTGACTTTGCAACTACCATCTGGCTGTTCCATCACGTCGTAGTGATAACCCAAGTCATCCAATTCGGGTAGCAAGAACGCAGGTATACGATCATTATGAATTGTCAATTGATCACCGGATTGCAACTCTTCGAGTTTGGCTAGCGATCGCATCATCGGTTGTGGCGGTTCAAGATTGCGATTATCCAATTCAAAGTGCATCTTCGATCATCTCCTCTTTCAATTATGACGCAGGTGTTGTAAGAGGCGGAAAAACGCCACGAGGTGAAATCATGCGCCACCACTCGCGCACTGCCATCATGGCGCAAACCATAAATGCGGTAGCCGCTAAGACAATGACAGATGCTGTCCCAGCGATGATACCGATAAGCATCAGACCCAGACCAACATTCCACACGATCATGATACTCTTTGCCCATTCTTTGCGAATTGCGCTACGCAGAGGTGGCGCAATACTTGCATTGTGTCCCTCACCGTAACGGACGGTCCAGATTAAAAAAGAGATAATTTTAAAAAGGTATCCTGTGATCATCTGTACCAGTCCGCCGACGACGACAACGACAAAGATGACTTCTTGCATGTTGATCAGCACAACACCGACAAGTTGCCATAAAGCCAACAAAATTGAACCTACAGCGACCCACATCCAACCTACAAAAACGGAACGCATCGGCCATTCGACTTGCTTGCGAATGCGCTTCTTATACATCGTGAGAACTTCAAACATAAAATGCAAGATACTTACAGCAATAAGCACTAAGCCCACAGCAGCGAGCACATGAACAGACAATAACAAACCGGCATCTTCGCTGAGTAACCCTACATTGAGAAGTACAAACGTGATAATTGGGCGTCGTTTCAAGTTAGCATGGGATAATTGAAACATGGGGATTAATTTATAGGCAAACGCCATAGCGAATTGTAAAAAAATGCCGTATATCCCCGTTATGGCGTGCGCTCCAATCCAGTGATCAAACACGAGATTTGCGCCCAAGGCCTCCCCCCACACCAAGGTAGAGACAAAAGTGACCAGCAATAAACCGTGTACTAGAGCAGCATAAATAAAAAATGCACTCATGGTGCCCGCTGTTCGCTTTCGTACGACACCAAAGACCAAAGCAAAAAACACCAACAAAGACAAAAGGACAAGACTTCCTGTTATAGCAAGCGGTACGATTCCCCAACTATCGAGAAACGTCCAACTAAGTAAAAAGGAAACTGCCGCTACAACATAGCTCACCGACTGAATAAATGCCAAGCGGTGAGACACTGATCCTGTGACGAATGCAACGGGACCTAATTGATAGAATACGCCAATAATAACAGGGAACACCACGCCAATAACCGCCGTATGAACGGTCAACAGAACATCAGGCAGCGGGTATGACCCTTGTGCTATCGAGTGTGCGGCATTTACAACAACAACCGGAAAAATGACGAGAGCCGCCATAGCAAGAAAGAGCAACGGCAAAGGAACTCGCAACGGCACTTTTGCAGTTTGCATCATTGTCACCTTCATCCAAGAGACCGCGTGCGCAGGACGCAGATCATAGTATAAACTTAGTATGAAGGAAGCATCCCAAATGCTTTGTGCGCTTTCTCACAGCGGCTCTTTTTATTGTAATGGCTTTACGTTACCGAAATGTCTTGCCGGTCGCTGTACAGGCGCCGCCCACTTCACAGCATTTGTCAACACAGTTTGAACAGCAGAATGAAAGTAAGTAGGATACGTCTCATGGCCGGGCCTAAAATAAAAAATCTTCCCTTGACCACGTCGATACGTTACACCACTGCGAAATACTTCACCGCCTTCAAACCAACTGATAAAAATCAACTCATCGGGCACAGGAATGTCAAAATGTTCACCATACATCTCTTCATGAGGCAAATCGATCCATTCATCGATACCTTCAACGATAGGATGCGTTGGATCAACAACCCACAAGCGTTCATTTTCACCGACTTCCCGCCATTTCAAATCACAGGACGTACCCATGAGTGCTTTAAATACTTTAGAGAAGTGGCCTGAGTGAAGTACAATCAAACCCATACCGGATAACACGCGTTGCACAACTTTTTGCACGATCTCATCACTGACTTCCTCATGTGCCGCATGTCCCCACCAAAGCAGAACATCAGTGCTGTCCAATACTTCTTGTGTTAAGCCATGATAAGGTTCATCCAAGGTCGCTGTGCGCGCAACAAATCCTTGTTGTTGCATAAAAGATGCAATAGCTTGATGAATACCTTCCGGATATACCTTCGCCACTCTCGGATCGTCTCTTTCATGACGAAATTCATTCCAGACGGTTACGCGAATCGGTTCACTCATGATAATCATCCATTCTATACATTTTTTCAAGACTACCGCAAGAACGAGACGTTTGCAAGAAACTAACATTTTGATGTATAAATATACTTTGTAAGAAAACGCGACATGGAGAGACATCAGATGGAGACATCTGGTGTCTCTTGTCTGTGAAAGAATTTCTAGTTCTTCAAAAACTTTTTGACAATCGGAATTTGTCCACGATGATGTGTGGTGTGCGCGATGGTGTATACCATCAATTGACGTTTGTTCAGTTCTCCTATGCCAAGCTTTAATCCTGGCTGTTCCATGTCAGTTTGTTCAAGTTTTTCAAAGACCTCTTTTGCATACTTAAGAACATCTTCCCATTGCTGTCTTATAGCTGTCACATCCCACAAGGAAGCCTGAAATGGTTTTTGTGAATCGATCGTTTGAACAACGCCCGTAAGGCTGGATAAAAAGCGTTTTTCGACCAATGTGGTATGTTCAACAATTGAGGCGATATTATTCATATTTTCAAACGGTTTTTCGAGAAGTTGCTGATCAGTCAGTCCCTCGAGCATTTTATCGATGCTGCGATGAACCGACTCAAGGACAACATAGGCATCTCTTGCTTCTGCAATCATGATTCCATACCCCTTTTCAAACGAAACTTGTTACCCAAATTAGGATACCATATTTACTTACGCAGTGCGCAACCCAGGCTCCTAGTTGTCCAACTCCTGCTCTTGCTCCTGCTCTTGCTCTTGAAAGCTGCGATATCGATGCGCCAAACGACTTGCCGCTGCTGCAGCTACGGCGCCAGCAAGATCATCCATGAACGTATGTGTACCATTTTTCTTATCATTTAGCCAATCCAGGATGCCGTATTTCAATTTGTCAACATACCCGTAATTAGTGTACCCGATGCTGCCATAAATGTTGAGAATCGAAAGCGCCAGGATTTCATCGACGCCATAAAGACTTTCGTCCATCTCAATAATGTGCTGCAATGGTTGTGGCAAAGCGTGTTGTTCAGCCAGAACGTCAAGCGCCACGCCGGTAAGAATAGCATTTTGGACCTCGCGCTTTTCAAGGACTTGCTCAACATTCTCGAGACAAGTCTCGAGCGTTAACCCAGGCACATATTTAGACTGAAGAAACAGCGTGATCTTGGCGATATCCAACAACGATACACCACGATCCTCTAGAGTTTGCAGTGTAGCTTGATGCATCTCTTCGCTTTTAATAAACGTGTCCATACGATCGCTCCTAAGTTAAAAGGCCATGTTGCATAGTCTGCAACATGGCCTTTTAATTCATCAACCCAATTTGTAGGTAATTCCGTGTCCACCAGTCGGATAGACCCATTCGATGTTGTAATCTGGACAAGCGAGACGGCACGTACCACATTCGATGCAGTTTTCAAACGCAACCGATGTTTTCTTCTCATCAGGATGCCAATCATATACGTCTGCCGGACAAAAGAAATTGCACTCTTTTGTTTTGCAGTGTAAACACGTATCTTGATCCTTAATGATCAAGTGTGACTGTTCAGCAGCCTTGTAACGGATCATAAACAGACGTTCTTCTATGCTCTGACTCATCCGTTAATCGCCCTCCATCCTTTGATGCCTAAACGCAGCAAGTCGATATTGCCACCAGCCGCGTTGCGTAGTGTACGAATCGCTTTCTTCTGTTTTTCTTTCTTGAATACACCGTCAACCAACAACCATTCATAGGCAGCGTCATTTAGCGCTTGAGGAAGGTTACCAAACAACGTATCGGAATTCATTTCTTTGAATAATCCATGAATACCGCGATACTTCTTCAAATCATTATGAATGAAAGATTCCTTAACGACGCGGTCATATTCGCCAAGTGTCTTGACGCTATAATCGCCCCGTTGGTGCGCAAGAACTGCTGTTTCTCCAGCCATTTTACCTGAAGCGATAGCAAGGTTCGTACCTTCGCGGTGAACTGCGTTAACCATTTGTGCAGCATCTCCGCAAATCATCCAACCATCACCAGATAATGGCGGCATAGAGGAAAAACCACCTTCAGGAATTAAGTGCCCTGAATACTCCTTGACTTCGCCACCTTGTATCATACGCTGGATCGATGGATGTTGCTTTACGGCATCCAGAACTTGATAAGGTTTGATTCGTTTCTTCTTCAAGTCATTCACCATAACGCCGACACCTAAAGAAATAGTATCCTGGTTCGTGTACATGAAGCCAAGTCCAGCCATGCCAAAGGTATCCCCAATGAACTCGATGGTGCATCCTTCATTGTCGTTCAGATTGAATCGATCCTGCAGTTTTTCTTTCGGAAGTGCAATAACTTCTTTGACAGCCAACGACACTTCATCAGGCGCCCATTCTTTATGCACACCAAGCGCTTTACCCAGCAAAGAGTTAACACCATCCGCTAATACGATGAGATCCCCATACAGGTCGCCTTGGTCACGATCCGTGCGCACACCGACAACACGCCCGTTTTCACGAATGAGTTCCGTTACAACGGTCTCATAAATTGGTACAGCACCCGCTTTTTCAGCTTTCGACGCCAACCATTGATCAAACTTAACGCGAAGTCCTGTCCAAGCATTCGGCGGTTCTTTATAGCGCTCATTGCGGTGACTAAATGTCACTGCACTTTCTTTGCCTAGGATCCACATCCGTTGTTCGATAACTGCACGTTCTAGTGGAGCCTCTTTCCACCATTCTGGAATAAGATCTTCTAGCTGTTTTCTGTATAAAACTCCGCCAAAAATATTCTTTGCCCCAGGAAACTCTCCACGTTCAATGAGAGCTACTTTTAGTCCCGCTGTTGCCATCGTGTAAGCCGCCGCGCTTCCGGCAGGACCGGCGCCCACAACGATCGCGTCAAAACGTTCCTCTGCCAAAATCTCCATCCCCGATCGTAACGAAGTGTGCGATGCTGTCAATTATGCACGGATTGCGCCGCAGCTACAGCGTCCCTGATAACGGCTCCCACACTTTGTGGACGAGCCTTTTTGCGAGATTTCATCGCTTTTGCAAGTGCAGGTACCACTTCAAAAAGATCACCGACAATACCATAATTGGCAATCTTGAAAATTGGCGCCTCCGGATCTTTATTGATAGCCACAATATAATCAGAGTGCTGCATCCCTACTGTGTGTTGCACAGCGCCTGAAATTCCACACGCGATATACAACTTTGGACGCACCGTGGAGCCTGTCTGCCCAACTTGATGATCATGACTGATCCAACCAGCTTCAAATGCAGGACGTGATGCCCCTACAACGCCACCGAGTGCATCAGCCAATTCTTGTAGGAGTTTAAAGCCAGCCGGCCCACCAAGTCCGCGGCCACCAGCTACAATGACCTCTGCATCTTCGAGATTGACACCTTGCGTAGACTCGATAAACTCAAGAACTTGCGTCGCAATTTCATTTTCAGGCATCTGTGGTTCTACCGTAATGATTTCTCCCCTGCGCGTTTCGTCGCGTTGCAACGCTTGGAAAACACCTGAACGGGCGGTTGCCATTTGAGGTTTGAATTGTTTGCAAAGAATAGTCGCAAGCATCTTCTCTGAAAATGCCGGTCGACTTGCCATCAGCAAGCGTTCCTCATTCACGTCAGGCTGTGTGCAATCAGCCGTCAATCCTGTTGGCAAGTGCGTAGCAATCGCCCCAGCTAAATCACGACCCGTGTACGTGGCGCCAAAGAGAACAATTTCTGGTTTGTATTGACGAATGACGTGTAAGCAAAGCCTGCTATAGGGTCTTGTACGATAATCCTTTAATTCTTTAGAGTCGCAATAAAATACTTTATCAGCTCCATAATACACAGCTTCATGCGCAAGATGTTCAACGTTATGTCCGATAACAAGAGCCATCAAAGGAGCTTGTAACTTATCAGCCATTCGTTTTGATTCACCAAGAAGCTGCCACGATACCTTTTTAGCAACACCGTCTCGTTGTTCAACGACGACCAAAATGCCGCTATAATCGGACCAATCGACTTCATTTTCCGGTTGCAAACCAACAGCTGGCTTCTTCCTCTCATCAGCCATGTTCAGTCCTCCTATCCCCAACCCAGTTTTGCTGGCAATTCTGTACCAAAGAGTGAATCAAGCAGTTCGTTTGCAAGCTTATCGGTCGTTTCGGCCACAAGCATCTGCGTTTCAACTTTTTTCGGCTCAGGAACCCAAGTCTTACCAACGATCGTTGGCGATCCTTTCAAACCAATCTTTGCACGATCGATATCAGGGAAGTCGTTCGTCGTCCATACAACAGGCTGGTAGCGAACAGACTTTAACACGCCAGGAAGTGCTGCTCTGCGTGGCTTATTCAATTCTGCCAAAGCGGTAATCAACACTGGCAGTTTGGTCTTGACGCGCTCAACGCCATCTTCCAAGTGCCTATGAACGATAATTTCCTTTTTGCTATCATTCAGTTGTTCAACTTTTTCAACATAGGTCAACTGATCAAAATCCAGTCGGCAGGCGACACCAGGTCCAACTTGACCTGTATCTCCGTCAAGTGTCTGTTTACCACAAAAAACGATATCAACAGGACCCCACTCTTTGCCGACCTTGTCAACAGCGAGCGCCACAACATAAGACGTAGCTAACGTATCAGCCCCAGCAAACGCCCTATCGCTGATCAGCACGCCTTCATCAGCCCCCATGGCGACACATTGTTTCAAGGCTTTGTCCGCTGATGGTGGACCCATGGTAACCACGGTCACACGTGCACCGAATTCATCTTTGATACGCAGTGCTTCCTCTAAGCCGTGCAAATCATAAAAGTTCACGATCGCAGGTACACCTTGACGAATCAATGTGTTGGTTTTGGGATCAATACGTATCTCGCGACTATCAGGAACCTGTTTAATGCAAACGACGATATGCAGCAAACGAGATACCTCCTTTTGTACTTGAACCTACTTTCACATATAAACCGTTGAGATGAATAAGTACTTCTATTAAACTACTCTACATGAAAACAGGCGGCAATGGCCATATGAATCACAAAAAATAGTCCATTTGTACTATATATATTTCTTCCAATCTTAGCAAAGACCATCTCATTGAGCATGAACCAATCCCCCACAAATAAGCAGGATGCCTTGTTCATCTAGGCATCCTGCTCACTTAATCCTATGAAATGATCTGTCACTGCACTTCTTTTTACAGAGCTCTGTTTGCTGTACCACCGCGGCTTACAACATCATCATTCTTTGCGTTCAACAAAATTTTTCCTTTTCTGTAGCGAATGTAGCCATCGATACCAATCAAGTTCGCATACTTCGGAAATTTAATCCAGATAACATCAGTCACCAGATAACCAAAGTTGTTAGCTGCACCAGCCGCCGCATATTGCAAGTTCAAGAACAAAGCAACCACCATGCTCCAAATGAATCCAAGACCGAAAATGACGAACAAACCGATGAAGATTTCAAGGAATACAACCAGAAAGTCTACGACACCGCCCATATGAAGGAAAATATTATTAGCGAAAAAGACCAGTAAATCATTCAAATGAAGCGGATCAGGTCCATGCGAATGTTCGATGCTGGCAACCATACCTTGAATAAGTCCACCGCTATTAAACTTGCCATCGGTGAGCCAGCCTTCTTTGGTCATCTTATCCCAACCAGCGATGAACCAGTCCCAGCCGTAAATAATTCTTGCAATCGTAAAGACAACAACGACGACAGTATTCCACCAGCTCTTGGACATCTCTGCCTTTACTGCATTAATGTATCCCACTTGAGTGGCCTCCTACGATAAATAAGATGAGAGCATAATGCTTGAACCCGATCCCGCAAAGCGGCCCCGGCACCTCTTTTCTCGTACAATCACTTCGTTGTGTTCCTTGATACATCTTCATTATGGTTCAGTTGTGAAAAAGCGAACAGTTCACAAATCACTATCTTAATATGGTTTTCATGTGGCTATCAGGGACTATTCATACTGGACAAAAAGGGGCAGTCTGAATGATGAATATACAGTAGTAAAAGTGTAACTGCATAAGCAAAACTGGAGTGTTATCACCTCATGGTGATAACACTCCAGTTAAAGGTCAATTATAGCCTTCAGCGTGTATATCTTTAGCCTTACGATAGTTCATGAACAGGCATGCGCATGGTTCCTTCTTTCACATACCGAGAATGCCATGACAATGCTTTGTCCAAAACATGCGGTGTATGACCTCCCAAGGCGACAGCCTCCCGATAATAATCCATTAAAGCATCACGATACATCGGATGTGCACAGTTTTGAATAATCACTTGCGCACGTTCACGTGGTGCAAGACCCCGCAAATCAGCAAGACCTTGTTCCGTTACGATAATGTCTACATCATGCTCTGTATGATCCACATGAGATGCCATCGGCACGATGGACGAAATAGCACCACCTTTGGCAGTTGACTTCGTCACGAAGATCGTAACTGACGCGTTGCGTGCAAAGTCGCCAGACCCACCAATACCGTTCATCATGCGCGTACCCATAACATGCGTTGAATTAACGTTGCCGTAAATGTCGACTTCGATAGCTGTATTCATCGCGATGAGACCAAGTCGACGTACCAGTCCAGGACTATTCGATATTTCCTGCGGACGCAACACGATAGCATCTTTATACTCCGCAATTCTGTCAAGTACTTCTTGCGCCCGTGCTGGAGACAACGTGATGGAGCAACCCGATGCGAAACGCAAAGTACCTGTATCAATTAATTCAAAGACAGAGTCCTGCAGCACTTCAGAATACATCTCAAGGCCTTTAAAACGGGATTTTTTCAATCCAGACAATACAGCATTAGCTACGGAACCGATACCGGACTGCAATGGACGCAGTCTATCACCCATGCGTCCTGCCACAATTTCGTCTTCAAAGAAGTTCAGCAAATGGTCTGCAATGGCTTCCGTTTCATCATCGACAGGAGCAATAGCTGAAAAGTGGTCAAGCTTATTTGTAATAACGATACCAACAATTTTATCAGGATCTACTGGAATATACGGTGTGCCGATACGATCATTTACATCAACAATAGGAATAGGTTCACGGTCAGGACGATCTCCAGGGATAAACACATCGTGCATGCCCTCTAAAGTGGCAGGTTGCCCGATATTTAACTCGACAATCACTTTATCGGCCATCTTGACAAAAGTAGGTGAATTGCCGACAGACGTTGATGGAATAAAGTTACCATCCTCCGTGATGGCAACTGCTTCGATAACCGCGACATCCAGTTTGCCAAGTTGACCATCACGAACCATTTCCACCGTCAAACTTAGATGCTGATCAACGTACATAACCTCGCCGCGATTGATGGCATCGCGCAACAATTTTTCGGATTGATACGGTAAACGTCTCGCTAAACAACCTGCTTCCGTAAGCGCACGATCAACCTCTTCGGCCACTGAGGCGCCCGTCCATAGGTTAATCTTTACCTTTTCCCCAGTCCGTTTGACACGCTCGGCCAAGGCAAGCGGCACTTCCTTAGCATCACCGGCACGAGTAAATCCGCTGATGCCCACTGTCATACCGTCTTTAATCAAAGTAGCGGCCTCATCAGCTGTGATAATTTTGTCACGTAACGGTGCATAACGAATTCTATCTTCGTACATAACGAATATCCCCTCTCAGCAATAAAACATTCCTTTTCTCAATCGATATCATTATCCCACGTTAGTGATGTGAGAAAAGCTCATTTTTAACTATGTTTTATAGGCACTCTGAACCATGCTAACGTTGGTACTATAATTTTACAATAAGTAATACAGAAATTACATTTCTTTATATTCCAGGCATATCATTGGTGAAACAGCATATCAAACAGGGTGAAACACCAACTGATCATGCATTATGTTGGGGGGCTCAAATGAACCATCATCGTTTATGTTTACGCATCGAAAAAACAGTATCCCGTTTTTTGATGCGGGATACTGTTTAGGTGAAGAGAAAACATGGTCATGTCATTTAAGGTAGTTGTGTGTGCCCCATCAAATATCGATCACATTCTCTTGCTGCAGCACGGCCTTCATTGATGGCCCATACGACAAGACTTTGCCCTCGCCGCATATCACCTGCAGCAAAAACGCCTTCGACATTCGTAACAAACTTCCCATATTCGGCTTTAGCATTGTTACGCGCATCGACTTCAACGCCAAGCTGTTCAAGCAGGCTTTCTTCCGGTCCCAAAAAGCCCATCGCAAGCAAGACCAATTGTGCCGGAAAAAACTCTTCAGTCCCTGGTAACTCAATAGGTATCATTCGACCAGCAGGGTCTTTTTCCCACTTAACACGCACCGTGTGTAATCCTGACACCGCACCACGCTCATCACCAACAAATCGTTTCGTTAGGATGCCATATTCGCGGGGTTCCTTTCCCTGAATGCTTAATGCCTCTTCCTGACCATAATCCAGCTTATAGATACGTGGAAACTGCGGCCATGGATTTACTTCCGATCGCACATCAGGAGATCTATCTAAAATCTCCAATTGCGTAATACTCTTACAGAGATGTCGTAATGATGTAGCTACACAGTCGGTTCCCGTGTCACCACCGCCGATGACGATCACATCTTTGCCTGTTGCCGAAATAAACTGTCCATCTTCGAGGTTAGAGTCCAGTAGACTTTTCGTATTTTTATGCAGAAATTCAACAGCATAATGGATCCCTGATAGCATTCGGCCCTCGATCGGAAGATCGCGTGGTTTCGTGGCCCCCGTACAAAGTACAATCGCATCAAAGTTCTCCCGCAATTGTTGTATAGGATAATCTCTTCCCACTTCTGTATTGACAACAAATTCAATTCCCTCTTGCGAAAGAATTTGAATGCGCCGTTCAACGACTCCTTTGTCGAGCTTCATGTTGGGTATACCATACATCAATAATCCACCGATACGATCCGCGCGCTCAAAAACGGTTACTGCGTGTCCGGCATAGTTTAGTTGTGCGGCACATGCTAGACCTGATGGACCAGATCCGACAACAGCCACCTTTTTCCCTGTACGAACTAAAGGTGGCTGTGCCACCACATAACCTTCTGCAAACCCACGTTCGATAATTTCATACTCGATCGTTTTAATCGCGACAGGCGAGTCGATTAGCCCCACCGTACATGATCCTTCGCAAGGCGCAGGACACACACGTCCCGTAAAATCGGGGAAATTATTCGTCTTATGCAAACGGTCAAGCGCATCTTTAAAACGCCCGCGATACACGAGATCGTTCCATTCCGGAATCAAGTTATTCACAGGACACCCTGCCGCCATCCCAGCAATCATCACACCTCCATGGCAGTAAGGAATCCCACAATCCATGCAGCGCGCACCTTGCAAGCGAAGTGTTTGTTCATCCATATGATCATGGAATTCTTGCCAATCCTTGATACGCTCGGTGGGCGAACGGTCAGTCGCAAGTTCACGTTTATATTCAAGAAATCCGGTGATCTTTCCCAATGTAATTCTCTCCTCTCGACACCTGTTAGTTGCCGCCCACGCGTGCAAGGTCATTTTTGTTTAATTCAAATGCCGCCATGATAGCTTGTTGTCCTGTCAGACCAGAGGCTTTTGCCTCTTCCACCGATGACAACATGCGTTTATAGTCTTTAGGAATTACACGCACAAACTTTGTCTTTGCCGTTTGCCAATCTATCAATAAATCATTAGCCTTGGCACTTTTTGTGAAATTGGCATGACTTTCTAATAAATTTTTCACCCACAAAACTTCTTCCTCATCAACAAACGTTTCGAGCAGAACCATGTCTTGATTGCAACGGGTCGAAAAATCACCGTCTTCATCGTATACATAGGCAATGCCGCCAGACATACCGGCAGCAAAATTTCGTCCTGTCCGTCCTAGGACAACAACGCGTCCGCCTGTCATGTACTCGCAACCGTGATCGCCGACCCCTTCAACTACAGCTGTTGCACCGCTGTTACGAACGGCAAATCGTTCCCCAGCTTGCCCCGCAAAGAATGCTTCCCCCGCTGTCGCACCATACAAAGCCACATTGCCGATCAGGATATTCTCATGCGCTATAAAAGAAGATGCCGAGGGCGCAAAAACGGCCATTCGTCCACCTGACAACCCTTTGCCCACATAGTCATTGGCATCACCGTCAAGGAAAAGCGTCATCCCTTTTGGGAGGAAAGCCCCAAAGCTTTGACCCGCAGAGCCTTCAAAATGAAACTTGATCGTATCATCGGGTAGTCCTTTCGCTCCGTAGCGCCTCGTAACTAAACTTCCCAAATGGGTCCCCGTGACACGATTTGTATTGCGGATGGAAAAACTCGCCGCTACTGCAGCGCCTGATTCAAGGGCAGTTCGTGCCGCAGGAACAAGGACCAGGGCATCTAGCGACTGTTCAATACCATGATTTTGATCAATCTGTTTAAACCGCGCTGCATCATCTTGTACCTTAGGTTGATGTAATAGCTTCGACAGGTCGATTCCCTGCACCTTACCTGTCTTAAGTTCATCAGACATCGTCAGCAAATCCGTCCTACCAACCATATCCTCCATCGTTTTTAGCCCTAACTGCGCCATTATTTCTCGCAATTCTTGCGCCACAAAGCGCATGAAGTATTCGACGTATTCGGGCTTCCCGGTAAAGTTTTTTCGTAAGACAGGACTTTGTGTGGCTATGCCGACAGGACAAGTATCGAGATGACACACACGCATCATCACACATCCTAGCGTAATCAAAGGTGCAGTGGCGAAACCAAATTCTTCGGCACCAAGCAACGCGGCGATTGCAACATCACGACCAGTCATCAATTTTCCATCTGTTTCCACCACGATACGATCACGCAATTTATTTAGGAGAAGCGTTTGATGTGTCTCAGCAAGCCCGAGTTCCCATGGCAATCCAGCGTATTGGATACTGGTCTCAGGAGATGCGCCAGTTCCCCCGTCATAACCACTTACAAGCACAACATCAGCTTTACCTTTGGCAACACCTGCAGCGATCGTGCCCACACCAACCTCAGACACGAGCTTAACACTGATGCGAGCAGATGAGTTGGCATTTTTCAAATCATGAATCAATTCAGACAAATCTTCAATTGAATAAATATCATGATGTGGCGGAGGAGAAATCAAACCAACACCAGGCGTGGAGTGTCTCACTTCAGCCACCCAAGGGTACACTTTCTTGCCAGGCAGTTGCCCACCTTCACCAGGCTTTGCTCCCTGTGCCATCTTGATTTGAATTTCATCGGCATTCACAAGATAATGACTTGTCACGCCGAAGCGACCCGATGCCACCTGTTTGATAGCACTACGTCGTGAATCACCATTCGCATCCTTAACAAAGCGGGCTGGATCTTCACCGCCTTCGCCAGTATTGCTTTTACCGCCTAAGCGATTCATGGCAATCGCCAAACTTTCATGCGCTTCTTGGCTGATTGATCCAAACGACATCGCACCAGTCTTAAATCGTTTAACAAGGCTGTCAACTGACTCGACTTCATCGATCGGCACTGGTTTAAGATCGTTCGCAAAATTCAGCAAGCCACGTAAGTTTTTCTTCGTACGCGTATGATCATTCATCATGCGTGAGTATTGTTTGAATAAGTCATAGTTGCCTTGGCGGCATGACTGTTGTAATAAATGAATAGATTCTGGATGATAGAGATGTTCTTCCCCATCCTTGCGCCACTGAATTTTCCCACCGGAAGGTAACTCCCGCGAGGCGGACAAAGCCGTAGAGAAGGCCAGTTCGTGCCGTGCCAAACAGTCTTTCGCGATGTCGTCAAGATCAATACCTTCAATGCGCGTCGGCGTCCAAGTAAAGTACTTGGCCACGACTGACTCCTTGATCCCTACCGCTTCAAAGATTTGCGCGCCATGATAACTTTGAATGGTAGATATGCCCATCTTCGATAAAACTTTTATAACCCCTTTGGTTGCAGATTTTACATACCGCGCAACAGCCTCATGGTGTTTTCGATTGGTCAAAATTCCTTGGCGAATCATGTCATCGAGCGTCTCAAGAGCCAAGTAGGGATTAATGGCACTAGCACCATATCCAATTAAGAGAGCAAAGTGGTGTACCTCTCGCGGTTCACCAGATTCAATAACGAGAGCAACTTTCGTGCGCGTACCCTGGCGGATCAGGTGATGGTGCAACCCCGAAACCGCAAGTAAAGCAGGAATCGGAGCTAAATCTTGATCAAAACCACGGTCTGATAACACAAGTACATTTGCGCCTTGCGCTATCGCCTCGTCAGCGTGAGCAAATACAGCCTCCAACGCCTCCTGTAAGCCGCTTCCACCTTGAGCGACAGGAAATAGCGTTGGCAACACAGTTGATTTCCATCCGTCATGATGCAAGTGAAGAAGTTTAGCAAACTCTTCATTCGTCAAAATCGGTGTTTTAACTTCAATTTGCCGGCAGCTTTCGGGATCAGGTTCAAGTAAATTGCGTTCTGGCCCCAGAGCCGTAGCCGTCATTGTGACAATTTCTTCACGAATGGAGTCAATCGGAGGATTGGTCACTTGGGCAAACAGTTGTTTAAAATAACTGTAAAGTAACTGAGGGCGATCTGATAAAACCGGCAACGGCGTATCTACTCCCATGGACCCTAATGGATCCACACCATCTTCAGCCATCGGCTTAAGCATGCGTTGGATTTCCTCGTACGTGTAACCGAATGCAAGCTGCCTGATGCGCATCGTAGTATGATCCACAGGATGCACATGGACAGGTTCTGGCAACTTATCCAAGCTGATCAAGTGTTGATCCAGCCATGCACGATATGGATTTTCTTTGGCAACTTGTTCTTTGATCTCATCATCACTTACGATGCGTCCCTGCTCCGTGTCAATCAGTAACATGCGGCCTGGACGCAATCGCTCTTTTTGCACAATATCAGACGGGTCGATATCAAGCACGCCCACTTCCGAAGCAAGTACGATACGGTCGTCCTTTGTCACGTAGTACCGAGCCGGACGAAGTCCATTGCGATCAAGGACGGCTGCAATCTGTGTACCATTGGTATAAACCATCGCAGCTGGACCATCCCAAGGTTCCATCAAACAACTATGGTACTCGTAGAACGCCTTTTTTGATGCACTCATCGTCTCATGGTTTGACCACGGTTCAGGAATCATCATCATCGCGGCATGAGGAAGACTTCTACCCGCCATGACAAGAAGCTCGAGCACATTGTCAAACATGGATGAATCGCTGCCCTCCTGATCAATAACGGGGAGAACTTTTTTTATGTCATCGCCAAACAAAGAAGACGCGAACATCGATTGTCTGGCATGCATCCAATTAACATTGCCCCGCAGCGTATTGATCTCACCATTATGAATGAGGTAGCGATAGGGATGTGCGCGTTCCCAACTAGGAAATGTATTGGTACTAAATCGCGAATGCACCAAAGCTAACGCTGTAGTGACTTTTTCGTTTTGCAAATCCGTGTAATATTCGCTCAATTGTTCTGTTGTCAGCATGCCTTTATAGACGATAGTGCGCGAAGACAAACTACACACATAAAATGATCGACCATCTGGCACACCCGACAAGCGCAATGATCTTTCCATGCGTTTACGAATCACATAAAGTTTACGCTCAAACGCATCTTGGTCATGGACATTGTCCCCTTTAGCGATAAACACTTGGCGCACAAATGGTTCAACCGCTTTCGATGTTTCGCCAAGCATGTGATTATCCGTCGGAACATCGCGCCATCCGATAAGAATCTGCCCCTCATCGCTAATGGTCTGTTCAAAAAGTGTAATGAATTCTTGCCTCTTATAAGGGTCCTGAGGAAAAAAAACCATCCCTACACCGTAGGAGCCTGCCGCAGGCAAATTCGACATAGTAAAAGCACATGTTTCTTGAAAGAATGTGTCGGGGATCTGAAATAGGATCCCCGCACCATCACCTGAGTTCACTTCACTACCTTGAGCACCACGATGATCAAGATTTTGTAAAACAGTAAGGGCATCTTGCAAAATCTGATGGCTTTTATGTCCCTTGATGTGAGCAACAAATCCGATACCACAAGCATCATGCTCAAACTGTGGATCGTACAACCCCTGTCGCGCAGGCAATCCTTTCATCGTCATCTCTCCATTTCCTCTCTCTGTAAAAACTCCATCTATCGTATTTTCATACAAAATTATGAGATAATATTCTGAATGATACCATCCCTTCTCCCCAAGATCAATTCAAATTCTCATTTCTTCGACAATTCCACCGTCTTTCGCGAAGAAGCAGATGCATAAGCTGCAACATTTATACTTGTCAACATCAGCATATCCTGATCGGTGATGCGAGGCGTTGCAACTCCATCAATCGCTTGGATCCATTGTTGCATGGGTGACACATCCCGCGCCAAGAGCGTGACCTCTTCCCACTCATTCTTATACGGTTCACCTTGAGCTGCACGACGCAAACGGACACGATCTTCCACAGCCAAGATTGTCCCTAACGTACCATATAACTCCAACTCAAATGGGCCTGCTTTTGAGACAAATCCAGTTTCAAGAACCCCAGTAGCACCTGTTGCATACTGCACCGTAACGATCGCGTGATCCTCGACAGCACGCTTTGTCAAATAACTAAATGTCGCTGAAACCGAAATAGCGTTGCCTGCTAAACGATTGGTCAGATAAATTGGATGCGCTCCGAGGTCAATCAGCGCTCCACCACCTGTAGGCCCCACTTCAAAGAACTCGTCTTTCAACCAACCTGTAAGACCTGGCGCACTTGGCAATGCCCCATCATGTGCCACACGACAACGGATATGCGTTAAGTCGCCGATCCTACGTTCATCAAGCAAATGTTGCACGGTAAGATACGGAGACTCCGTCAAACGAGGCAAAGACAGCATCAACTGAACGCCTTCCTCATGAGCGAGTTGCACCAAGTATTCACAATCCTCATTCGTGAGCGCTAACACTTTTTCCGAAAATACATGTTTCTTTTGCACCATTGCTTTAGAAATTATCTCTCGATGCCTCGACGTTGGTGCAGTGACAATCACGGCATCGATATCGGTGTTATGCAGTACATCATCCAAATTATCCACAAATGGCGCATTCCATTGACTTGCAAATTCACGTCCGCGGTCAGCAACCTCATCCCACACGGCGACAATCTCGATACCGTTTCGCTTTGAAGCTTCTCTCGCATAATCTTTTGCATGTACATGCCAACTGCTAAGTATAGCCACTCTTAGCATACCCTGTATCTCCTTTGCAGCCAAAAAAGCGCTTTGTTCAAGGCTGCCTGTGTTTTTGCCCACTCTTAGGACTATGCTAACACATTTACAGCGGCTTGAAAGCGCCTAAACAAGCTATTGCGCAAGTACTTTATTTGTAGAAAAACTGCGAAACAATATCCTTAGAAACCAGTGGTTTGGACAGCAAAAATCCTTGCATTTCATCGCACCGGCGTTCAAACAGAAACTGCTTTTGTTCTTCCGTCTCTACACCTTCAGCGATGACTTTCAGGCGCAAGCTATGACCCATACTAATGATAGCTGTCGCAATCTCCGCATTATCCGAGTCCCAAGTCAAATCACGAATAAAGGACTGATCAATTTTTAAGCGATCCACGGGAAACCGTTTCAAGTAGCTTAGGGATGAATACCCGGTTCCGAAGTCGTCGATCGAAATTTGCACACCCATAGACTTGATCTTGTATAACATTTGAACGATCGATTCCGTATTTTGTATCAGCAGGCTCTCAGTAATCTCAAGTTCAAGCAAGCGACCGTCAAGACGTGTCTCATGCAAGATTCGTTGTACCGTACCAGCCAAGTCAGAGGTCAGGAATTGCCTGGCAGATATGTTCACAGCAATACATATCGGTGCATAGCCTTGCTCTTGCCATGCGCGACTTTGTTCACAGGCTGAACGCAACACATACTCACCAATCGGAACGATCAATCCTGTTTCTTCCGCGAGCGGGATAAATTCAGCAGGTGATACATGGCCCAGTTCCCGGCTATTCCAACGCAATAACGCCTCAAGGCCAACAATATGACCTGTTTTCAACTCAACTTTAGGCTGATAGACCAAGTACAATTCCTTTTGCTCTAAAGCACGTCGCAAAGCCCGCTCCAATACAACCTGCTTCGTTGCCGTTTTAGTACTATTCATCACGGCATTATAAAATTGATAATTATTCTTTCCAATGCTCTTAGCTTGGTACATCGCCATATCGGCATTACGAAACAACGTTATAGCATCTTTCCCGTCATCAGGAAACACGCTGATGCCGATACTTGCTGTCATGAAAATTTCCTCTTCATGCACGATAAATGGCTCGCTCGTTAAGGAGTCCATGACACGGCGGACTAACGCCATGACTTCAGCACGATGGCTTATATGCGGCAGAATCATCGTAAATTCATCACCGCCTACTCGTGCGATGATGATATCATCAGCCACGGTAGTCGATAGCCTTTCACAGACACGAAGCAATAACTGATCGCCTACTGCATGGCCAAAAGAATCATTGATCATCTTGAATCGATCAAGATCGAGAAACAACGTGGCTACCATCCCCGACTCATTCGTACACGGAGACACTGCAGCCGCAAGTTCTTCCTGAAACAATCGACGATTAGGCAACCCTGTCAAGGAATCATAGTTCAACATATAGTCCTTGGCCTGCTCGGCAAAAATTCGCTCGGAAATATCCCGCGCCATTACTAACGTGGCTGATCCATCATCAATAGAAACTTGGATGGATTTCACTTCTACATCGATGACCTTACCATCGAGTCCAATGAAACGCTCGTGACAAGGAGATGTCTTATCACCGACATGTTGAAGCGTTCGCAACCGTTGCAACGCCACTTCATGATCATCATGATGTAGTCGATTTATAAAAGGTTGATCGAGAAGTTCGCTTTGAGAAGATGCCCCAAACATTGCGACACCCGCAGGATTAATATAAGAAATCCTATCTTCCTTAATGATGACAATCGTCTCTGGCGATTCAGACACAAGCGTCTCATAACGCGCTATACTTTGCGCAAGAGATTGCTGTAAGTCCCTAATGACATCATTTGCGTCTGTATGTATAGAATCTCTGTCGAAATGCCCCATAGTTCACCATTGGTTTTGTCGTCATGGCATCGCTTTTGTTGCCCAGTCTATTCGCCAAATGTATACGTAATTCCTCCTAAATCGACAAAGCTCGACATATTTTTCATATGTATGTAACACGATAAATCTTCCCATACTAGATGAATAGGTAGAACACATTGAAAAGTTCTGGAGGGAATTACTCATGCCAAAGACAGGTAACTTACTGGGGGAAGTATGGTCGGGCGAAGAGGACCAAGTACTACTACAAGCCATGTACCAAGTACAAGAATTGAAAGGCCATTACGCCGTACTGTCCAAAAAACAAGTATCGCAGAAACTATCACGCAGTGAAAAGGCAGTCACCCTGCGATGGATGAGACTGCTCATTCGCTATCGCGACCAGATTATGACGGAGCGAAAACGTCGTGGCTTATCTATAACACCGATGAAACGAAGCACAGTGAAGCCCCATAAAACCGCATCACAAACGGCCGTTCCAACCGAACCTAAGACCATCGCTGAAACAGCCAGCGCATCAACCCATGAGTTTCAACAAACCATCCAATTTTTGCACAAGGCGGCCACAACCCATGAGAAACTTCGTCAGGCAGTGCAAGAACTACTCGCAGAAGTGGAACGACAACGTGCCAATGCCATTTGGTACAAAGCGCAAGCGGAACAAGCTCAGAAGGAACGGGATGACCTTGTGAACGCTTTTGCCCTCGCTACAAAAATCGTCACAGAAGGCGACGAAACACTTGCTAGAATGAAAAAACTCAATATTGATCGGATGGGGGTCGTCGGTTAGTAATCCACCATAGTGACAGGCCCGCTCCAAAGAGTGCAACGATGGCAGTCACATAAAATCCAGAAGAAATCCCTATCGCATTGCTCATGGCACCCACGATGGATGGGCCTCCAAACATACCAAGTGAATAAACAGCCTGAAAAAATCCCATCGCGGTCGCTCGCCGATTGGTTGGGACATGAGCAATCGATAGGCCCATCAAGACAGGAAGGACAAGCCCTTGCCCAAACCCGTTTAGGGCTTGGCTGACAAGCAAAAATCCAAAGCTGTGTGTTAAAGGAATCATCGCTGTAGCTACAGCAGCAAAGAGGAAACCGCTCACAACGATAGCTCGCGGACCCATTTTACGAACGATCATCGTACCCGTTAGAAAACCAGCTAATGCGTTCGGCGCCGTTGTTAAGAGCGATAAGAGTCCTAATTGTGCTTTTGTGGCTCCAATTTGCGTTGCGTATAACGGTGTGAAGCCGAACATCGTAACAAAGCTAAGTGCTTGCACAATGACAGCTAACAACGAAACTGACAAAACATTGAAATCTTTCCCTGTCTCAACGAGCATAACGATAGGATGAGCACGATCCTTGGTACGATTTTCAGGTTGTTCTGGAATCAAAAGGGCGCAAAGAAAGCTCAAAATGCCTCCGGCAACTCCCAAATAAAATGGTGCATGCCACCCATACCACTGTGCAAATAATCCGCCTAACGCCATCGCCATCATTTGTCCGATACCCGTCCAAAAACTCAGTAAACCCATGGCTTTTGGTGCCTGACCTGGAGGATAGGATTGCGAGAAAAGCACAGTAAAAGCCACCCAACTTCCAGCCGCGATACCTGCAAACGCACGAAACAGTAACGTTAACCACAAAGAATCTGTCATCCCAAAGAAGAGTCCGCTTAAGGTGGAACAAAGGATACCTGCCAAAACGAACGGTTTTCTTACACCAATTTTATCGGACCACATACCAAGCGGTATTCTAATCAGCATTTGTGTGAATCCATAGCTGCCTACGACCAATCCCGCCATAAAGACAGACCCACCTAAGACGCGCACATAAGGTGTTAAAATCGGTACATACGTATACATGGAAAACCAAAATAACATCGTCGCTAAATAAAACGGCAATTTTCCCAGTCTTTTTATAACCATTTTTTACCATTATACCCCCCGTGAAGGTCAATTAAAGCCATGGCAATTCAAGCTGTGGTATAGTATTAGACAATGATTGTCCCACAAAGAGGTCGATTCCATGACAACGATTGCCGATGTGGCAAGACGAGCCAATGTTTCAGCTATGACGGTATCACGTGTTATCAACGATACGGCCGCCGTCAATGATGCTACACGTCAACGCGTACTGAGCGCTATGGAAGAACTTAATTATGTGCCGAATTCCATTGCAAGAAGCCTCATCTCCGGCAAAACAAATACAATCGGTCTCGTACTGGCTGATTTGGCCAATCCATTTTTCACAACGATCGCCCGGGGTGCGGAAGATACCGCCCACCTACACCGTCACCGTCTGATCATTTGCAACCACGATGACGACGCCAGTAAAGAACGTGAATACATTGATGCGCTCATTTCAGCACGTGTTGATGGCATGATCATCGTACCGGCTTCAGATGCATCAAGAGATAGTCTGCAACAGTTGGCATGCCATCACATCCCTTACGTTATGCTTGACCGGCTTGTGGCAGGCATCCAGGCGGACCACATTATCGGAGATAACAGAAATGCAGCGTATCGGCTAACATCACATCTAATCGACCAGGGCCACAAGCACATCGCCATCATTAACGGGCCACAGCAAATCTACACCGCTCATGAACGCTTTCAAGGATACGTAGCCGCACTGACTGATCACAACGTACCGGTGCGACAAGGACTGATCAAAGAAGCATCCTTCGGCCCTTACACTTCTCGCACACAAGAAGATGCACAGGGTATCTCCGGCATAATGCATGACTGGATGCAGGGCGATGCCATTCGACCAACTGCACTCGTTGCTGCAAATAACATGGTGGCTATCGAAGTCTTGCACAGCCTGGAAACGATGCATCTGCGCTGTCCGAATGATGTAGCGTTGGTATGCTTCGAGGACATTGATCCCCATGGACTTTTGCGCCCAAGTGTAACTGCGGCTACTCAACCTGCTTACGAGTATGGACACTTCGCCATGAAGATGTTATTTGAACGGTTGACAAACCCTGATTGTGCCGTTCAATCACTTATTTTGCGTAGTGAAATTCACTATCGCAATTCGTCCCTAGCCTCATATAACGCATTGTATATGGAAGATAAGACGTCAGAAATTCGTGCATGAAGCACCAAATCAGCCAAGCTATCTAAGGGCGTTTCTTCTAAATTAAGCAACACTAGTTTTGCTGTTAATGGACGATAACTGGGCAGATCAGCGACAGGATGAACTTCAAGAGATGTACCCATGACAAGCATAAGGTCGCAATGAATCACCGCATCTAAGGACTCGGCAAATTTGCGCACGGCCTGATCGAATAACACTACATCAGGCCATAACACAGTATCACATGGTCCACTCGGCGTTTTTGCATTGCAACGAGGAACATCCTCTTTGAGAATATAAGCAAGATCGTAGGTCGTATGACAACTTGGGCAAGTTGCTGACTTTCCACTTCCATGCACCTCAAGAACGCGCTTACTACCTGCCAACTGATGAAGACCATCTACATTTTGCGTGATTATCGTGACAGTCTTACCTGCTTGCTCTAACTTCTGCAAGACGATATGTCCAACATTCGGTTTTGCGTCCAAGTATCGTGGACTCATAAACGCTCGCTTAAAGTGCGGCCAAAATAAATCCGGGTGTAGCCGTAGGTAGGCCGCATTCATGGAACGAAAAAGTTCTTGATCCGACCACACGCCATCTTGCGATCGAAAATCAGGAATGCCCGAATCTGTACTGATACCTGCGCCAGTCAGCGCTACAATCTTGTCACTTTCCCTAATCCATTTGGCGAGTTGCGGCAATGCATCTACCATGTATCACACTCCAAACCTGATGACATACAAAGCCCACGACAGTAATCAATACAGAATCAAATAAAACATTATATAAAAACAGATGTTTTACAAGTTCATTTTGCCCTTCACCCACAAATGGTATCGGGAATTGCAAAAACGCAGCAAAGAATACCATGAAACTCATAAAAGCAACGCCTCGTACCTTTGGCGAACGTTTTCGAAAAAAGGACAGACATACGCTTACATAAATGAGTGAAAACATAACCCAAAACCACAGGTTTTGCGGTAACTTACTGCGGATACTGCGCCACAGATCGAATCGCTGTGCCATGGCTCCAGCCCCTTTATGCTGAATCCATGCAAAATTGCCCAAATAGTCTGGTCTCATCACATAGGCAGCCGCTTGACTGATCTGTAAGCCATGCCAGAGATCCCATGGATGCATAAGATAAAACCAAATGATCCCGGACATTGACACCTTGCGATAAAAGCCGGATGCAACGAGTCTATTTTGCCATGCCAAAGAAGGTACTGAAAAATAGGAACAATTACGCAATATAGCTAGTTTACCACTAAGATGGAACCAACGGAGCAAATGATCTGAGGGCTTCACGACGACCATGAGACCTGTAAAAAAACTGTCGTACGTATTTTGCATGATAAAGCTAGGTGGATTGAGCACCATGACCACAATCGCGGATAAGACAAGCAATAGCGTAAGACGCACAAAGCGACGTTTATCATACACTTTATATGTACTATAAAAAATTCCCCACAAGCCAGTGAAGACAACGACAACCAGTGCAGCATTTTGCACTTTAGCTGTCACAAAAAACGCTGCACATAACCAGACAAGCCGTCGCGACCACCATGCGTGAGGGTATAGCATGAAGCGACATGTTAAACCTAAAAGCAAAACCCAAAACACCATGGAAGAAGGTTCACTATAGAGCGTTGGTAAGTAAGCTGCATAACCCACTTCCGTAAGTACAAACACTGACATGGCCCCAACCGCAATCGCAGCAACATAGGAAAAACATTGTCGCAAACCACGAACGATCCAATATAGCCCAAAACACAACAAGACCAAATAAATAAAAAATAACACTTGCGTATCAAATGTACCAAAGTGCAAAACTGCATTGATCACCCAAGCAACAGCGATCGGCAGTAACGCGGACGAAGGATAAAACCCATGACCAAAAAAACCCATAACAAAGGTTGGAACATAATAATGATCATAGCGCTGATAATAATACGTGTCTTGAGGCTGATAATGTAATCCGACTAACGCCATCAACCGATCATAGTCGCCATTATTCGCGAGTCCAATCGCAGGCGGATGCAAAATTTCAATCATCGTCAGCACAGCGAATACCACAACCGTGAGCCATTCTGCTTGAAAAACACCATAAACCAATCGGCACACAAAAATACTCCTCTCTTGCCTATGGCCATTGACGACAACCATAAAAAATACGATACTAGTTATAGTTACAAATTCCGATTAGTTAAAGGGGAATTGAAATGAGCAAGCCAATGTCCATACCGCGCCCTTTAGTTCGCACCAATCAATGGATTATTATCTTATCCGTATTAGCTACTTGGATAACATTTCAACCTTGGATCCTCTTGATACCACTTGTCGCAGGATTGTTGGGCCTGATTTTTCATTTTAACCCGATCATGCGTTTCGCCCGATTATTTTTACGATACCCTGCATCGCATTATGTACAAGAAGATAGCGACCAGCAAAACTTCAATCAAGTTATTGCTGTCGCGTGCTTAACCCTGGGCTTCACTTTTTTCCTAATGCATCTTGTTATTGTAGCGTACATCTTTACCGCAATGGTGGGCATTGCCGCTTTTGTCGCCATTCTCGGTTTTTGCATCGGATGTTTCCTGCGTTTTCAATGGAATCAATATCGTTATCGGCGGTCGCTCAAAACCAGTGCCTAAAAATAAACGCGCCCGTATCCTTATTGCGGGCGCGTTTATTTTTATAACTGATAGGAACTCTTTAAGGGTACGACTAAGTTGAACACGGGATGTTTTCCATCAAACTTTTGTGGATCGACGCTAAAGTACCCATGTCGAAAGAACTGGTACTTACTATAAGGTTGCAAGTCTCGCAAACCTTGTTCAACGTATCCTTGAAGAATTTCTAATGAGTGTGGATTGATATGACGCAAAAATTCGTCGTCCTGCTGATCCTCATCGAGTAGCAACGGTTCATATAAGCGAAATTCCGCAGGCCGCGCATGCCCCGAGTCAACAAAGTGTATCGTACCTTTTACCTTGCGCCCTGTGAAGCCCGAGCCACTTTTGGTTTGCGGATCATACGTGCAATGCAGTTCGACAACTTCACCCAAATCGTTTTTGATGACTTCTTCACAGCGAATAAAGTAAGCATGTTTCAAGCGCACTTCTGCGCCTTGTGTCAACCGATAGTATTTTGGTGGCGGGTTCTCCATAAAATCATCTTGTTCGATATAGATCTCCCGAGAAAAAGCAATTTGCCGCGATCCCATGGCTGGGTTTTCCGCATTGTTTTCTGCTTCCAGCCATTCCACTTTGCCTTCTTCATAATTTGTGATCACTACTTTTAGCGGACGCAAGATGGCCATCGTGCGCAACGCTTTCAACTTAAGATCTTCACGAACAAAGTACTCGAGCATGTGGACATCCACTAGGCTGTTGCTTTTCGTGACACCAATTTCCCGTGCAAAATTGCGAATCGATTCAGGTGTGTATCCGCGCCGACGCAGCCCTGAAATCGTTGGCATGCGCGGATCATCCCAACCATCAACAACACCTTCTTCGACAAGCTGCTTCAGCTTACGTTTGCTCATAACGGTATTGGTCATATTAAGTCGCGCAAATTCAAATTGGTGGGGACGAGTAGGCATCTCGCACTGTTCAACAACCCAATCATAGAGTGGTCGATGGTCCTCAAACTCAAGCGTACAAATCGAATGTGTCACACCTTCAATTGCATCCTCTAACGGATGAGCAAAATCATACATCGGATAAATGCACCATGTATCCTTCGTTCGATGATGCGTCGCGTGCGCGATACGATAGAGGACAGGGTCGCGCAGATTAAGATTCGGTGAGGCCATGTCGATTTTTGCACGCAATACCTTAGCACCATCAGAAAATTCGCCCTGTTTCATGCGTTCGAGTAAATCCAAGTTTTCTTGAACTGTCCGATTGCGATAGGGACTGTCTTGCCCTGGCACTGTGAGTGTGCCACGATGTTCACGCATCTGCTGACTACTTAAGTCACAAACATACGCCAAGCCTTTTTGCACTAAAAGAACGGCACGTCGATACATTTCATCAAAATAATCAGAAGCAAAACACAAATTATCCCATGAAAATCCTAGCCACCGAACATCATCTTCAATGGCCTGAACGTATTCCACATCTTCTTTAACAGGATTTGTATCATCGAATCGGAGGTGAGTTTTCCCTCCGACATCATGCGCTAATTCAAAATTCAAACAAATGGATTTGGCATGTCCGATGTGAAGATAGCCATTGGGTTCCGGGGGAAACCGTGTGACAATCTCCGCTACCCTACCAGCATCGAGATCCTCTTGTACAATGTTGCGGATAAAATTTGACGTAGTATAAGCGTGATCCAACGTAACCATCCTTTTTATTCCATGGAATACCAATCACTTTTTCACTATTAAAGCACGTCTCACAACAACAGGCAAATATCCTATCAAACTAGGTTTACACACTTGTTTCTTCATCTTCCACATTTCGTCCCCGGAACCACGATGCTATCGCTGCAACTACGGATAAGACTAGAGAAATCATAAAAGCCATGGATAATCCATGCATGAACGGTGCACCAATCAGCGAAGGGAAAAAGTTTGATCCTAAAATGACGGCTACATTGTGCTTTGGCAAAGCGTGTAATACTTGTAAAGGAAGCATTTTGGTTAATGGATTGAACCCTAGCAACGCCGCAAATAGAGAACTTGTAGGCGGTAAGCTTGCCACTTGATGTACGATAACAAGTGGCAAGCCCTGATCTGATAATCCGCGGGTAATCGCCTCTGGAAGTCGCTGTGACAACCCTGCGATGACGATCGAAAAAAACACGCCCATGCTCATCATCATACCTGCATTGTTGAACGTAGAAAGCATGCCAGATGCCACTCCACGAAAACGTGCAGGTACGGAATTCATCACACCTGCACTATTTGGCGATGCGAACAGTCCTAAGCCACAACCAATGATAAATAGATAAATCGCAAACGGCAAAAACGAAAAATCAGCAGGTAGCGTACTTAAAAGTAAGAATCCTAATGCAGTGAGCAACATGCCACCCGTAGCAAACAACCGCGACCCATAGCGATCAGATAAAAAACCACTTAAAGGACCCGCAATCAAGAAGCCTAATGTCTGCGGCAACGTATCAATACCAGCTTGAAGAGGCGTATCAGCGTACGAAACGCCATGCAGTGGAAGCCAAACCCCTTGCAACCAAATGATGAGCATAAACTGCAAACCGCCACGGGCTAACGAAGCAAGAAACGCACTAAAATTTCCGGCTGAGAACGCACGTATACGAAACAATGACATGTTGAACATCGGACTTTCCACCATGTGCTCAACGAAAATAAATGCCACTAAAAAAATAAATCCACCGATAAGCTCCGTTAAAACCCACGGACTTGTCCACCCCATCGGATGACCGCCATAAGGCATAATTCCGTAAGTTAGTCCAAGCATAATCCCCGTAATCCCCAGACCAAGAGTAACGTTTCCGGTAATATCCAATTTGGCATTCGCGACTTTTTGGGAAAGTTCCTTAAGTGCTACAAAAGCCCATACAGTACCGATAAGGCCAATCGGCACATTGACTAAAAAAATGTAGCGCCATTGCCCAGTCGCAGCCAATAAACCGCCTAGGACGAGACCGATGACACTGCCGCCGATCGCGGCAATTTGATTCAGACCAAGTGCAAGCCCCCGTTGATTGTGAGGGAAAGCATCAGTAAGAATAGCAGAGCTATTGGAAAATAAAAAAGCACCACCGATACCTTGAACAATGCGAAATAAGATAAGTTCAATTTCGCCCGCCATACCCTTGCTCCATGTCAAAGAACATAAGATGGATCCTAAGGTAAACACAGCAAAGCCTAAATTATACAGTCTGACACGTCCAAAAATATCAGACAATCGACCAAACATTACCAGGAGGACTGTCGTTGCGATATTGAATGCAAGCATGACCCACAATAACAGACTAGATTGTCCTGATGCGAGAGGATCGACTTGTATTCCCGCAAAAATGACGGGCAAAGAAATGATGAGTATCGTACCGTTGATGGAAGCCATTAAAACGCCAAGCGTTGTATTGGATAAAGCAATCCATTTGTAATGCGACGATCGTACCCTTGAACCTGATCCGGAATCGGCTACCGATTCTGTGTTACCCATGATATGTCTCCCTCTTAAATAACACCACTTTTATAATCACATGTTAACGAAAACGTTAGGTTTAGTCAATGACAGCAGATGCACCGAGACATCTGTCAAGGATGCATCTGCTACAACAAGAGCCATCTTTTTTCACCGGATCATTTTGTTGTCTTTACCTCAAAAAATCGTGTCAAGCGTAGGGCTACAGCTTGTTCATTGCAAGGTATCGACTCGACTTTTTGCAATAAGTTCATCAAAGATTTGATCGTTTCGGGCATTGGAGGCACCGTACCTGCTGCAGTCATCGCTTGGGAAAACTTTGCGGGGTGCGCGGTTGAAAGGCACAACCACAGCGCAGGCTCCGTTTCTTTTGGCCATGCTTTTTCAAAGGCAGCTACTCCACATGCCGTATGAGGATCAAGTACGCAACCATATTGGTCATCGTACGATTTGATCGTGCTCACGCAAGTCTCATCGTCGATACTATAGGAGAGAAAATCTTTCTGTACCTCACTTAGCCATCCACCATCCACTACGATGCGGCCCGTCGCTGCGAATTGATCCATTACAGATTTCACCTGACTGACGTCCTCACCAAATAGATAAAATAGATACCGTTCAAAATTACTTGCTACTTGTATATCCATTGCTGGGCTATACGTCATCGCAAAATCTTTAGGTTCATAAATTCCTGTGGTGATAAACCGGGCAAGAATATCGTTCGCGTTCGTCGCCAAAAGTAATGACTTAATGGGCAACCCCATACGTTTAGCAAGATAAGCAGAAAAGATATTGCCAAAATTGCCCGTCGGTACGCTAAACGATATCGGTCCGTCATACCCATCGGCGCGCATTTTACCATGTGCATAAATATAGTAGACCATCTGCACGATGATACGAACAAAGTTAATCGAGTTGACAGCTCGCAGCGATAATGATTTTTTAAGCAATTCGTCAGAAAATAGTTGCTTTACGATCCGCTGACAATCATCAAAATTTCCGTCCACGGCTAATGTCAGCACGTTATCATCCAGCACCGTTGTCATCTGCAATTCTTGCACATGACTTACCATGCCAGATGGGTACAATACAGCAATCGAAATGTCAGATTTGCCTTTAACACCATAAATCGCCGCGGCACCCGTATCACCTGACGTTGCTGCAAGAATGTGAATAACTTCATTGTTACGTTTGGCGATATACGCATATAGATTACCGATAAATTGCAGGGCGATATCCTTGAACGCATGTGTTGGTCCATGGAAGAGTTCAAGAATGGCCATGTTATCACGTACCATCTTGATAGGAACGACTTCATCATCATCAAACGTGGAAAAACTATCATGGATCAACGCTTGCAGGTCATGATCAGCGATCTCCCCGTCGACAAAAAGACGTAGAACTTCAAAAGCCAGTTCTTGAAAAGAGAGTGTACGCCAAAAATCGAACGTCTGCGCGCCGATGGCGGGAATCTGCTGTGGTACGTATAAACCGCCATCAGGTGCTAAGCCCTCCAGAAATGAATCGACAAACCCGAGAGAACTTCCACCACGTGTACTGACAAACCGCATACAAATCTCCCTTTCCCTCGCATCCTTATATCCTTTAAGAGTAAACGATCAGAACGATTCATGCCACCCTTCCTTTTAGACATTCCGCCTACTAGTTTTGTAATATAACTGTGATATTCTTGTAATATTGCGCGATTATTGTAAGGTTGTGTAAGAATCGGTCGAAAGGATGCGGTATTTCCTTGCATCATCTCCTCGGGTTAGTTTTAGCCGTCATCCTGGCGGTTGCATGTGGAGTTGCGACGGCAAACTTCTTTTCAAGATTACGCCATGAAGCCGTCCAATGGAATTGGCGGCTTATAGGTAATAAGTATTTTTTACTCGGCCTTCTCGTAGGTCTTTTATTTCTGTACTACGATAATCATTTTGAGCATATCAATTCTCTTTCC
>JAKACU010000069.1 GCA_021821185.1 Bacillota bacterium | reverse complement strand
TGGTGTACTATGTACTATGCTTTCTTGGATTGCCTATTTATTATATCGGAACACTTTGTGGTGGTCAAAAGAACCGCATCTTGCGGACTTGGCTTACAAATGACGGGTCACCGTTGCCTGTGATATACTTACTGCAAATTCCGTTTCTATCCAAGGTGCAACTTTTCTGGAGGTGAAACTCCTTTGCGTTCAAGGAACGAATTATCGTTCTTGGCCGCACGGGGAGCATGTGGGCATAACCACGAGTGATTTTGTCAGTTTCTTTTGGGCTTTGGTTCTCATTATGATTAACGGTTTTTTTGTTGCGGCAGAGTTTGCGATTGTCAGGTCCCGCCGAACGCGCATCGAGCAGTATGTGCAGCAAGGAAACCGGCTGGCCAAACATGCTCTTGATGTCATTTCGTCGATTGATTCCTATTTGTCAACCACGCAAACAGGGATCACACTCGCGTCCTTGGGACTGGGCTGGATCGCGCAGCGATCCATTGAACCGTTTGTGCTGTTGGCCTTTTCATGGTTTCGTCAGACACCGTCTGTCTACCTGACGATTGTGTCATCGGTTGTTGCTTTTGCCATTATAACGTACTTGCAAATCGTCTTTGGCGAACTGGCGCCAAAGTCAGTGGCTATTGCGCGAGCGGAAGAGTGGTTGATGGGGTCTGCCTTGCCTTTAAAGACGTTTCGTACGGTGATGTTTCCTGCGATATGGTTATTAAACAGCACGGCCGGCGGTGTCCTGCGGACGCTTCGTGTCCGCCGTTTTTCGGGAAGCGAACTGGCGCACTCGGAAGAAGAGCTGCGAATGCTTGTCACGCAAAGCCACGAAAGCGGCGTCATTGATGCGACAGAACGAGAACTGTTTAATAACGTGTTTGCGTTTGCCGATCGTGTGGCGCGAGAGATTATGGTGCCGCGGATTGACATGGTGTGTCTCTTTACCGAACAGACGCTTGATGAATGCCTGCAAGTTGTGCAAAATGACCGCCATACAAGGTTTCCTTTATGTGAAGGGGATAAGGATCATGTGGTGGGCATGATTCACAGTAAAGACCTGTTTAGCTATGTGATCCAAGAAGGAAAAGACGCCAAAGGATCTATTTCGAATTTGGCGCGCAAGGTTGTGTCCGTACCAGAGGCGCTTGGCATCGATGATGTATTAAAGGTGTTGCAGCGTGAACGCGCAGGCTTGGCGATTGTTATTGATGAATACGGTGGTACAGCCGGCATGGTCACTGTCGAAGATGTGTTGGAAGAACTCGTAGGTGAAATTCAGGACGAGTTTGATGAAGAGCGTCCGCCTGTAGAAGAACGGGAAGGCTATGTATCGATTGATGCCCGGCTTTTAATCGAAGAAGTCAACGAATTATTTGATTTTGATCTGTCTGATGAAGAAGTCGATACCATCGGCGGGTGGGTCTACGCCCAACTTACCCAAGCCCTTGAACCAGGTCTTGAAGTTCAGTACGAGGGCGCCCGTTTTGTGGTGGCAGAGACAGACAATCTACGTATCACGAGAATCCATGTTTATCCTCCTGAACCAAATAGCGAACAAGAGCTTGCTGAATAAAGCAGACGGCACACGATGTGTTGTGTGCTACAATAAAGAATGACTTACTATGTTGGCGGGGTTAGCAAAGATGAGTGATTCAAGCGAAAAAGTAGCGATTCGTTTTCAACCGCAGCGTGCAGAGATTGCCGTTGATCGGGGCCTCACCGTCCTGGAAGCGGCGTTGATTGGTAAAGTGGCTATTTCCCATAAGTGCGGGGGCCACGGTTCGTGTGGAACATGCAAGATTCAGATTGACAGCAAATCCGAGCTATGTGCACCCAATGTGCTGGAGAAGCGTCATTTATCTGAAGAACGTCTAGCGCAGGGCTTTCGTCTTGCTTGTCAATGTAAAATCACGGGACCTGCTACGGTCATGGTCCAAGAAGATCCCTTGCGCCGCGTCGTGCGTGAGTTGCTTGAAGCACAGCGTCAGGCAAACGGTATTCTGTTGGCGAAAGAGGAGCAAGCGGTCGAGGATTGCGAGTTGAAAGCAACTGTCTGTGATCCTGCGCTCGACCAGGGCGAGGGCGCGTGCATGACTGACGATAGAGAGGTGTCTATAGATTGGATTTGACGCGTAAAGGTGACGCCAATGTATGTGTACATGCTGCGCTGTAGAGATGGTTCTATCTACACTGGGTGCACAAATGATGTGAAGAAGCGTTTTTTGCAGCATCAAACGGGAAAGGGAGCACGCTATACGCGGGCTCGCCTTCCCGTTGTTTTATGTTATGTGGAAATTGCCTTGGATAAGTCCCATGCGCTTCGTCGTGAGTACGCCATAAAGCAATTGTCAAAAGCGCAAAAAGAGGCTCTTATTGCAGCGTATCAATCAGGCCATCAAGCGCTTGCTCCGGATAGTTGTGCCATAATCGATGACACGTAATTTTGCGTTTCCGGGTAAGGAGGAATTCCGCTGTAGGCGTCAACCGCACTTGGACCGGCGTTGTAGGCAGCTAAGGCCAACGCCGTATCGTTATGGTAGCGGGTGAGCAAATCGCGCAAATAGGTCATACCGCCTTGCAAATTTTGCACAGGATCATAGGGATTACTCACGCCAAGGGCACTTGCTGTCGACGGCATGAGCTGCATGAGTCCCATCGCACCCATGCTTGATGTCGCGGTAGGCGAGTATCCTGACTCCTGATTGACAACGGCGTCCACGAGCTTGGGATTCAGTCCGTACGAAGGAGCCATTTGCCCGATAAGTGCCACCATATCCGCCTTTTGCGGGTTCGTATCGGCCGGTTGCAGCGATTGCGTTTGTATCGCGGGTTGGATGATGGACGACGCCGGTGTTGCAGGACTGCTTGCTACAAATGCCGGAGAGATCGCCGTGAGCGGCTCATTGGCAGCGGTCGGGAGGCTCCCGGTCATGTCTGCTGTAAGGAGCATCGCCAAGTCGCTTGGCGTTTGACTGCTTGTACCCAGTATGTTCATGCCGCTTAAGAGTGAGGCGAGCGGGTCAGTGGAAGAACTCAACAAGTCACTGCTGCCAGAAGACGCTGCGATCGACGAAAGAAGTTCGTTTTCAAGCAAGGTATTGGCATTTACGGCAGCGGTTGCAGGCGAGCTTGTCCCAACTTGCTGCGCCGAAGACAACATGTTGGCAAACGTAGATGTGTTGCTGGGTGCAACCGGGTTCGTCACTTTCTTTGCAGTATACGCAGGTGACGGGATGATCGATTGAAGCGGCTGCATACAGGCAACTCCTTTGATCAAGATTCTTTGGACATTATACACCTTATGGAGACGATGGTGTTGATGTCTGTCCGATGCTTCGCAGCAACATATCGCGCAAAGGCGTTGTGAGTGATTCCAACGATTTTTTCTCGGGTGATAGAAGGGTCATGAACAGTACCTCGTAAATGGCGCCAAACCATGCATAAGCTGTCAACATGACAGGAATTGGGGGAATCGACCCGTCGTCAACAGCCGCTTGCAAGTGACGTGCGATCAACTTGGCGAATTGCTCATGCGCGTGGTGGATTTCCTGATCAAACGCCTTTCCTAGTCCAGTTGCTTCCACAAGCAATAATCGGGTGGCTTTTTCGTGTCTCGTAAACGTGGATAACACCGTATCGATGGCAGCTTCAATTTTCGCCAAGGCACCGGTTTGCTTATCAATAGCTTGTTCCACATCATCCACCAGACGCTGCACGAGCGTTGTTAATAGCGCTTGAAAAATCGCGCGTTTACTGGGGAAGTGAAAATAAAATGCTCCTTTTGACGTGTCGGAGCGCTCTGCGATATCATCGATCAAGGCGGCGGTGTACCCTTTGTCAGAAAAAACGTCCATGGCCGCATCCAAGATTTTTTTGCGCGTGTTCTCCTTGTTGTGCCGGCGCATTATATGTCCCCCGTTGCATATTCTTCCCAAAACACTTCCAAATTGTCTTCCTTCTCAATAGGCGTGGCAAAGTCAGCCTCCATGCCATTTTTGCGCAAGACAAGTTTGGCTTTGCCGCTGGCTTGGCGCATAAAATCATCACCGAGAAGCAGCAAGACGGTGCTCATGGTTACCGAATCATGCTTTTGTTCAAGTGCTGTGTCATACGTGATTTGATCGCCATCAAAAAGGGGATCCGTTGTTTCACAAAGCTGGCCGTTTTTATTTAGCACACTAGGCTTTTGCAACACAAGAAGCTGACCGTTCACGGTGACAGACAGGCCGGAACGCAGTGTGACAGAGGCTGCGCTGAACGCATCAGAAACGGTAAATGGCAAAACTTCAAGCGGTGTGACTTCTATGTTTAGTCCATCATAGATCATGGCTGACGGTTCAAAATGCGGTGCAATGGCGACCAGCCGCTGCACCAAATGAACGGGTCTGTTATTTACGGCCACCTCGATGGCTTGTTCAAGGGGATGGTGAACATAATCAAGCACCACATCAAGAACCCGTCTTCTCTGGTAAGTAATCGAATCACGATCGTGGATGGAGGTGTTTGCCCGCGCTATTTTTCCGTTAATCGTCCAGACCGGCTCAAAGCGGTACTCTTGCGAATTGATGTGCACAGTAAGGGGTGCAAAATCGCCTGTGATATCACCGAGTACGCCTTGTGCATCTTGCCCGTGTACTGCCGGTATAACATCGATGATGTCTGTTGCCGCAAGCATCTCCGATAAGTCCACAAGAACACCGTTTTTCAGGACTTGTCCAGGCGTGCCAAGTGTACCTTTAAGCGATTTTACTTCACCATTGACTTCGACAACGAGCGCTCTTCCGGCACGAGGCTTTAGCTCTCTCACATCGATGCCAGCTTCCAGCAGGGCATCGCCCACCGTCAAGGGGTGAAACGTAAACAAACGGGTTGAGGCGCCTTTGACGCGTACGGTAACCGGTGTGATCTCACTATAAGATGATGCAAGGGCAATGCCAATCGGCGTAACCGCCTCAGAGCCAGCAAGTTCTTGTTCACACCCGTGCACATTTTGTATAGAATCACGGCTGCGCATGCGCACGCGGTCCGCTGTCAACCCGAGTGCCTGTGCGATGGCTTGCTCGATTAAAGGCGTTTTGGCTCCTCCGCCAATCACCATGACAGCGGCAGGGACCTTGTCGTTATTTTGGCGCAGGATCTCGTTTGCCACATTTTTTGCCAGTGACTCGATCGCAGGCTGAATCGCGGCAATGATCTTCTTGGACGACAGCGCGTGCTTATTGCCTAAAATATCGAAAAAAGTGTGTTTTCCGGCAAGCTTGAGTTCGCGTTTCACTCGCTCTGCAGCGGGAAAATCAAGTAAAAACGCTTGTGCCAATGCTTCAGTGATCTCATCGCCCGCGATCGGTACCATACCATACGCTAAAATGGTGCCATCGGCCGTGATGGCAATATCGGATGTTCCCGCTCCAATGTCGATGAGCGCGATATTCAGTTTGCGCATGGAGGCAGGAATCAGCGCATTTAAGGCGGCAATCGGCTCAAGTGTCAATCCGTTCATTGTCAGTCCCGCTTTGACCAGCGCCTGGTCTAGAGAATCGATGACAACGCGCGGCAAAAAAGTAGCGATGATGCTGACTCCTGCTGTTTCCCCTCTTTGATCCACCAAACTCCCGATGCGGGCGTTGTCAAGAAAATAATCACGGACGCTGTATCCCACACAGTGCATGTGCTGAACAGTGTTCGGTTTACCTGCGCCCTCCTGCAATACTTGCTGCGCTTTTTGCAAGGCAACCAACTGCAAATTGTAGACATCCGCCGCGGTAAAAGTGGAAGTGACCATCGGCACAGATGCTTGTACGGTGACCGTCTGCAACGCCCGGCCTGCGGCTGCGACAGAAACGCGGTTTAAGCGCTGCCCGGTCACCTGCTCAAGCTGACTTGTCACCGCCTTGATCACGTTTGCGACTTCTTCAATATCGTGAATCTGTCCATCTTGCATCGCGCGGTTTTTATGTTCGATATTATGCACCGCTATCACGTTACAACCATCTTGCGTCCATGCATAAAGGAGGCCAGTTACACTTCTTGTACCTATATCGAGGGCATAGTAAATATCTTGCAAAGCAATCTCCCCAGTACTAGTGAATGGCATACTCATAGCCTAAGGCTCGAAAATGCTCACATAACAGTTCAATGTGCGCGTGATCTCTTGTTTCCACTTCCAATTGGACCTCAACATAACCTAATACAAGCGATTGGGCAAGTCGGTGATGCTCAATGGAGATAACATTGGCACGAGCGTTTGCGACTGTTTGCAGGAGCTTGGCAAGCACGCCGGGCCGGTCGGGCAACGTGGTGATAAAACGCACCCGTCTTCCTGCAGCGACCAGACCATGTTCAATGGTGCGCGACACGAGGCTCACATCGACGTTTCCGCCCGATATTACGACAGCTGTTTTGCCTGTGTGCGTTGGCAGTTGATGGGTGAGAAGGGAAGCCACAGCCGCAGCGCCAGCGCCTTCGCTGACAACTTTCGAGCGTTCGAGCAAGATAACCATCGCACGCGCGATATCTTCATCATCAACAACAAAGATGTCATCGACAAGACTTGCGGCAATTTCCCACGTCAGGCGCCCGGGGCTTCCTACGGCGATGCCGTCGGCAATGGTGGCTACCGTGCTCACAGCGGTTCTTTGTCCTTCATCAAATGACCTGCGAAAACAGGCGGCGCCCGCAGCCTCTACGCCATACACTTTGATGCCAGGTTTGAGTGCTTTTATGGCACTTGCTATACCTGCGATAAGTCCGCCGCCGCCAACAGGCAAAACGACAGCATCAAGATCAGGCAGTTGCTCTAAGAGTTCGATGCCGATTGTGCCTTGACCGGCGATCACATCAGCGTCATCAAAAGCGTGAATAAAAGTCATGCCGTTTTGCTTTTGTAATTCTATGGCATCCTGAAATGCCTTATCGAACGTTTCACCGGTCAACACCACCTGCGCGCCGTAGCCTCTTGTCGCTTCGATTTTTGACAAGGAAGCGCCTTCAGGCATGACAATCAGGCAGGGAATGCCCAAGTGCTTTGCAGCAAATGCAACACCTTGCGCATGATTGCCTGCGGAAGCCGCCATGACACCGACACGTCGTTTTGCTTCAGGCAAGTTCGCAATTTTGTTATAGGCTCCTCGCAGTTTAAACGAGCCTGTACGCTGCAGATTTTCCAGTTTCAGGTAGACGTCGTAGGATGTAAGGCGGCTTAAAGTATGCGAATGGGTGAGCGGTGTCTCGTCAATCACCTTAGCAATCATTTTTTGAGCCATATAGATATCTTCTATGGGAATCGCCAAGCAAATTACCTGGTTCAAAAAACCGCTGATTATCTCACGAGGTTTTTTCGACCCTTGCGAGCCCGTGGTCTTACTGGATTCATCCACTTGGAGGCTGCTCTCGCACCACCGCAGGAGAACAGAAAAGTCACCTTTCCTTGTGTCCGATTCACGTTGCCCTCTTCCCGGGTGTTACCCGGTCCCACCGCGCCTTTAACCTCATGTACACGGCAGGCGTCTTTGGGTTATCCGAGCAACGCCCTACGACATCCTAACCACGAAACCAGGCTTCCTCCCTTCTCCATCAAGGTTTTTTCGATTGTTTTCATGGCTTATTCTATGTACTCCAGTCACTTTTTCGATATGCTGTCTCATGGAATTTTTGCTTAAACCTAAAACATTGGATTGGGTCTTTGCGTTCGTCACAGTCTATGGTACATTGTAACATAACTTTGCCAAAAACCGTATGCTTGTAAATCCTTGCCATTGCTTAAAAATGGCTTAATGGCGCGGATTATAACTTCTTTTTAGAGCACCCCTTGGGGTGGTCGCAGAAATGGAGAAACCGTCCAATCTAGAGAGCCTTTACGTCAAACTGCATTTACGCGGTACCGGACTCCCGAAGAACCGATGAATTCTAAAAACCAAACTACACACGCGGTGATGACTATGTTTCGTAGAAGCACAACGTTGGTAGAGTAGGAGAATAAGGATCGCGCAATTTTATGTGAAAGATTGGGTGGTTAGGCTTATGGACAGTCTCCACCAAATGAACCAGAAATTTTTTTGTGCAATCGAGCACGTTCAAAATGTGTATGATTGCCACTATTGCGAGCAAAACGGAATTCACGCACCGCTTGTGACGGCACCGATGTCACGCCCGGCTTATCTGGGAGTTTCGCTTTAGCCTCGGCTTTGACGTATGTGATTAACAAAAAGTATGTTGATGGCATACGGCTGTATCGGCTTGAACAGCAATTCACACGGCACAAGGTTGCTGTCTCACGCCCAGCCTTAGTCAACTGGATCCTGTTTAGTGCCACCGGCGGTTGAGCAAAACGTATGATCGATTGCATGAGGAGCTTTTCGAGTAAAAATACTTACCTACTGATTAGACGACGCTTCAAGTGCTTCACAAATCCGGTGGAGAAGCATAGACAAAATCCTATCTACGGATATTTCGCAGTGCAAACTCCAGATCACCCATTGTGTTGTATGAGTACCTAGAAACTTGAGCTAAGTAAGGAGCATCCCGCCGAGGCCTTGATGGTTATTTCCATTTGGGATTAAGATTCCTACTATATCCGAAAATAAAGATGTTTTTTCGCGGTATACAGTGCTGGCAGCGATGCTATTTTGTTTCTCGCCATGTAAAAAACATGGTCGAAGGAAGCAAAATTTTTATCACTAATCGACAGTTAATAGTCCATGATTATCCAAGTCTCATCAAGGTTTAGCGTGTCGTAAACTTGTCTAGGCTATAACTATGCCCCATTGTGATAGGGAGGTGTAGTTACAGTGGAAAATAGAGAACAAGAGTTGGATGTATTTCAAGAGGCGATAGGGCTACCTTATCCATTGTTTGTAAAGCGAAGAGAATTTAGTGCGCAGACTGGACAGTTTGACATCTATTTAGATTTCCATGAGTACCCTACCTTCACTTGCTCCGTCTGTACGACAGAGAATTAGCCGTATTATGATGTGGGCAAGAAGGATCAGGTATGGCGACATCCTGATTTCTGGGAGTATAAAACTTTTCTACACGCTCTCCACCCCAGGGTGAGTTGTACTACCTGTGGAACGATAAAGTTTGCCTATCTTCCATGGACACGGTTTAATTGTAGTTTCACGCTTAAGTTCGAGAGTTGGGTCCTGCAACTCGTAAAAGAGATGCCCGTTAAGCCTGCTTCTCGAATCGTCCGTGAACATGATACTCGCTTATGGCGCATTATGCATTTCTATGTGGATCAAGCCTTGAA
>JAKACU010000004.1 GCA_021821185.1 Bacillota bacterium | reverse complement strand
TGGGAGGCGATATTCCACGCGTTCCACCGGTAGGTTCTTGAGCAGTTCCTCACGCTTACCTTGCTTCTTTTTGCGTTCATAGGTAATCGTTTCGGTTTCTGGTTCGATAACTGTTTCTGTAGCTTCGGGGTCTATGTCATGGTCAACCGTAGCCTCCGCCTCATTGAATAGCAGACGCAGTTGCTCGGATCCATCACTTGTTTTTTCGCTAGATGCACCAAAACGATGCTGCGCATTGATACGAAGCCTCTCTTCGTACCATGCCAGTTTTTGAATCAATTCCGCATTTTGCTGTTTTAACTGCTTCACTTCTTGTTGCATGGATGCCAAGGTATCCGTGGCAATCGTTGTAACCGGCGTCGTCGCATTTGTCATGCGTAGTTATTTCGGCAAAACCACTGCATTTTCCTGTTATAAGGGACGAATTCTTGGCAAAACCCGATTTAAATGACCGTACGTACTGTCACTTCCGGATGTGCCTGACGCTGGTTGAGTGATAATCCATCCAACAACCAGCGCAATTGTCTTTGTGTAATCGTGACCGTTTTCCCTTCATGGACAGATGGCCATTGAAATCGTCCGCGTTCTAATCGGCGATAGTGAAGCCAAAAACCAGTACTATCCCATTGCAACACCTTAATTTTGTTGCGCTGTCGATTGCAAAAGACAAACAGCGAAGGGGAGAACGGATCCAGTTCAAAGCCTTGTTGCACCAGCACAGCCAAGCCGTCAATCGATTTTCGCTTATGGGACAGTTCCCATAAGCGAAATTATGAGAAGCGTTCCGTTATGGGAAGTCAGCTATTAGAAACTCATACAGGGCTGATCAAATCCCCGAAACGCTCCCCATAATCGCCGTTCATTCTACTTACAGAGGTCCGTCAGCCAGTTCATCAGTTCGGCATTCTCCTGCCACGACGGGAAGTCCGGAACTTGGAGATCAATGTATGCTTCTTCAATCGCCTTCCTTTTTATCTCATCATTTAGCCTTGCATAAATCTCGGTACTCTTTACGCTTTCATGACCAAGAAAATCGCGAATGTACACGAGAGGTATCCCCGCCTGAAGCATATGGGCAGCACGAGAATGTCTAAGCACATGGCATGTAATCTTTTCCTTTCTGCGAAATTCCGGATGAGAGTGTGCTCTTTCAACAATGGTTTCCAAGATATAGGATATTCCTTTTCTCGTTAATCTCTGTTTTTGCTGATTGCAGAATAAAGACGTGTCGTCCAGCGAGGCACGGCAATGACTGCGTTGTTCTGCCATGTATTCCGTAAGTAAAGCTGTTGTCTGTTTCATAATAGGAACGGAACGTGTTTTACGTCCTTTGCCACGAAGGATAACAACTGACGGGGAATCCAATCGGATGTCTCGATAAGTCAGGTCGATGATTTCCTGAACTCTTGCGCCGCTATCATACATTAATGCGAACAAAGCCAAGTTCCTTCTGCCTAATCGAGTAGAGGTGTCCGACTGTGACAGCAAGATTTCGGTTTCCTTCAATGTAAGAAATTCGATATTCGGACGCGGTGCCTTTTTCGCGGGAATCGCCAGTATCCTTTGTAGCTCAAACAGATTTTCTGGGCACTCACGCTGCACGTATCGAAAGAAGGAACGAAGAGCTGCCAGTCGATGGTTTCTTGTTGATATGCTACAGCCACGATGATTTTCAAGCCAAGCAAGGAAACTGACAACGGATTCGCGTGTTATCATATCGAGACGTAGCTGCTCAGGACGCGTTTTCTGCTCGTTCTCCCAAAACATGAGAAACAACTTGAAGGTATCCCTGTATGCAGATATCGTATTTTTGCTGACATTCCGTATTCCTGGTAGGTACCGCGTCAAAAAATTCGACAGGTGTCTGGCAAAATCAGATTCTCTCTTCATCCGTTGTCATGGCTCCTTTGGGGAATGATCGATCCGTGCAAACATTCCAGCTTTGATATGATCTCTGGATATAGGTCGGCCGTAAGCCTCAAATAATATTCTGTTCCCCTGAAATCCGCATGTCCTAAGTAAGCGGACAAATAGGGTAGCGCATGACTCAATTCATCGCACGCAAGAGCCCATTTTTTAAATCGGTGAACGCAAAAGGTATGGCGAAGATCATGGATTCTTGGGCCATTTCCCGTGTGGGGAATTCCCGCTTTCCAAAGATATTCTCGAAAGCGGTGATAGACCGCACTGTGAGAAGAATGTCGGCCGGGGGTTGAACCAGGAAAATAATAGTCGTCGGGACTGCTGAAAGGATGCATTTGTGTGGAATACGCCTGACATCGAAACGTTAGGCGATCCGCCATGGGAACATTTCGGCTCCTACCATTCTTCGAATCCTGGACATGCAAGTATCCCTCCTTCAGATGAACATCTGCTACTTTCAACCGAAGCGCTTCCATGACCCGTAGCCCACATCCGTAGATCATACGGAACAGCAGCGGATCCACTTGTTTCCGGTTTCCTCTACTCTGTGAAGTCCAGACCCAGTTGTCCGCCTGAATAAATATTCTCTTCAGTTCACGTTCTGTGAATATATAGGGGTTGTGGGTTGGGTACGCAAAGGCCTTTTCTGATGCCGGGGGGAGTTCAATATCATATCCGTTTTTTAGCAAGTACATGGCAAATTGCCGCAGGAGCCGAAGCCGTTGTTGCTGCGTCATGGTAGACTCGCCCCGGCTATTTTTACAGAATCCCTCAAGTGATTCCTTGGTAAGATGTCCCTCATCAATCCCCATTTCGTAGCAGTAGCCGTCGAACTGCTTTATCCATCTTTCCTGTACACGGAACCGATACCCGGCCAACTGTCTCTCTGCAACAAAAGCTTTTAGATGGTGAGAAAACGCACTTTTCCAGTCGTAATGGGTTTTATTCATCGGGGAACACATCCTCTGGATCGATGGCACAGTTTCTTAACGCGTCCATGTTTATCTTAAGATAATGACTGGTACTCTGCGTACTTCGGTGCCCAAGCACTTCTGAGATGACAGGAAGTGGCGTGCCGCCTTCCAGCATCGTTCGGGCAAGACTACTTCTCAACGAGTGAAGTCCCCTGTGTTCAGTCCTTGGTATTTCCAACCCTGCAGCTCGCATGTGTTTATGGAGGATTTTTTCGAGTTTATTCCTCTCAGAAATCGGCCCTCCTCCGGGGGAATGTCGGATAAACAGGGTATCATCCTGTGTATTGGGTCTTCCATTTTTCAAATAATCGATTACTGCCCATCCAACATCGTCGGGAAGAGGGAGTTCTACCGATTGACGGGTTTTCATCTGTACAAGTCGGATCTTTCTAGTTGTCCAGTTGAAATTCGCCAGCTTTAGACTGCGAATATCCCCCGTGCGAAGTCCTAACTTGATGACGAGAAGCAGCATAGCGTAGTCGCGCTTCCCGATTGGATTAGCACGGTCTATTGCTTGCATGAGCTTAATGACCTCTTCTTTGGCCCATGATGAGGGAATATAGGCATCTCGCACGTAGCGAATAGGTGGCAGAAATGAAGAGAGATCATGAGATAACAGATGATATTCGTTCAAAAAACGGAAAAATAGACCGAGCTTTAGTGTAAGGGATTTAAGATAGACTCTAGAGCAGTCCACATACAACGAAACAAATGCGTTGACGGTCTTTGCTGTTATGGCATCCATAGACGAAACGCCATTTGTGTCTAGGAATAAGAGGAAATTCTTGACGGGATACACAATGGATCGGTAACTCTGCTCCGTATAAGCCTTATCCACACAATGGGTCAAAAACATGTCGTACTCTCTCGCAAATCCTGTCGGACATTGGAATGGTTTTTTCTTGCCGCTTCTTGCAGCAAAATGGATGGTGCCATACATGTTGAAATGCCACAGTTTCTCGAGATGTCGAATCTTTTCTGTTACATACTCGCTGTTATTGCCACGGCGCGTATGAAACGATGCCCCATACCGCTCGCTTAGAAATTTCTGTGCGAGTTCTTCGCTGTAATCCTTCTGTCCCATCTGTTCTGCGTAGGCCATAAGAAGTGAATAGGTCAGGGAGTGCTTCTTTATCCCTTTTTCGGTGTACCCTTCTTGGCCCAACTGTTTCAAAACTCCTTGCACTAAGTCGCGAATATTCTCCATACTGTTTACCTCTCTTTCGATTGAGATAAACAAAGTATGGATTATTATGCGAAGTAATTTCACGGCCGACACACCGTTATTCGCATTTAACAAGCCAACTTCCCATAACGGAACGCTTCTCATAATTTCGCATGTCGGTATACCCACAGGCGATATAGATTTTTTCCGCTTTCGAGATATCACCGAACATTTTGAAGTGCCCTCAAGGTGCTTTCGATTAATGCTGCGGATGCATGGTTGCGAATCTCCAGCGTTACGGCACCAAAACGTATGATCATATCCGGCATCACTTCTTGAACGGTGGAATTGATACCAGATGTTGGGGCCGTAATGGTTATCGGAACGATTGGGTTGTTTGGGGAACCAAGTGAAGGAAGTGCTTCGCACGCTGCCGTGCGAATGCGTTTTAGCCAATAATAGTAAGTCTTTGGATTCATGTCATGATCCGCACACCATGATGAGATCGTTTGTCCACTACTGCGGCATTCTCGGATGATCTCAGTCCACTTATTGAATCGATACTGTTTGGCAATTTCTCTGTTATTCAACTCTATACCTCCCGTTGGAGTTTTTCGACTGAGATCGAAAAACTCTAGTTTAGAGAAATTGTCTCAAAGACTCAGGGAGGTTGCCATACACTGACTTATTGGACGCTTACGAAAAAACAAGCAGATAAAGGGCCATTGCGGGGGTATTTAGCAAGAGCAACGTATGGATCAGCCAGATTATTTCGCGCGCCACGAGGAGTCCAACATGCCAAAAAAATAATGCGTATAACACCGCAAAAATTTGACCAAGTATGGTTCCTGTAAGCAATGGGATATATTCACTTAATGTCTTTCCGGGGTACGCCTTGGCCAAGCCATACACCATAAACGTGACAAATAACCCGAACAGCAGGCTCAGGGCAGGACTGATCCATCCCCCGTTACCGGCTTGTTGCATTACCAGCGACGGGATGTAAAGAACGGCTGTCGGAGTAATAAGGATGACCAGGGGATGCGTAGCTGCGTCATGGAATAGGGAGCGCGTACCAGTGTATAGAAGATATCCGTAAATTTGCTCGGTGCAAGAGTTGCCGTATAGACAACTCCAAAAGAACGAACGTTCACTAGATGAAATAGGGTCATCATGATACCTAAAATAAAGCCGGGTAGTCCGAAAATTCCCACAAGAATTAATAATGGGAAACGCAATAGGCGGATTGCACCCGCAACGGAAAAACCCAGGAATGGTAAATGACATGATGGCGGTTGTTGCGACGATGATGACGGTTGTCGCCATAACTAGGCCCGCCTGTACCGCCGCTTGGCCAATAACCAATGCTCCTACGATACTCATAGCTTGCCCAATCGGGCGCGGCAAGCGAAGACCGGCCTCGCGCAAGATCTCAAATGTAACCTCCATCACCAAAACTTCGATAATCGTCGGAAGTGGAACTCCTTGCCTCTGTGTCATTACGGTCGATAGAAATGAAGTTGAAAGCAATTCGTGATGATAACACAATACTGCGACATACAGGCTGGGTAGCGTAAAAGACGTATGGCGGACTGCAAGAGAAAATTACCGTAATAGTCGTCTGGCGCATCGAGAAATTCTGCCAAAAGGGCGGGAATCGTGAGAACGATCGGTGAATTGTTGATCGTCGGTATAAATGATATTGAAATGACGATATACCACATCATCACAGTGTGTGAAGACCTGATTTAGGCGATTCTCAGTGGCCGATAAGTCTGTTTTTAGTTTTTCTCCGGGCATTTGCGTCCCCTCGTGTGTTTAAGCTCAGTTTATCTGTCATCATTATGTGTAAATGGTTACCTGAAATAGAGGGATTATTCACACGCAAAAACCAATGGTTTTTCCTATAGAACCATTATTCGAGAAGGTAGCATATAGCTCTATTGTAATGGCTACAAATCCACCTAAAAGCACTAGATATTTACATAAAAGGTTTGAATAATATGCACCAATCACGTAGTATGACAAATAACTAGTATAAATTAACTATATGTAGTATCCGAATGCATCATGCGAACGGACGGTAAGGTGTCTATTCTAACGTTGGAGCTGAAAATATGCATGTGAATTTAGGGACATAGATCGCTGTGGCCCACCTTTTCGAGTTTCAGCTTCAATTTAATTTTATTTAATATGAGAGGAGATGGATGTTCGTGGTCGATATGGCTAATGCCTGGCCAAATTATGGCGTCGGTATCTTTTGGCTACTTGTTTTTATTGCCTTCGTCATAGGGAAATACCCGCATAAAAAAGGAGGAAACCAGCGGTGAACTGGACGCAAAAGATGCGTACTCGCGCATCGGAACAATTGACATGGGACAAATTGCTTCCATCAGAACAACCTGTGTATGTTTCTTCGCTCGTTTATAGTTTTGGCGTATTTACTTTGAGTAGCCTTGTTGTCGTGATTGTATCAGGTATCATTATGGCCGCGGAGGGTCCACTTTGGTATCAAGTGTCAGGGGTTGGGGACTACTTACGAGCCATTCATTTTTGGAGTGTCCAGGCGTTTTTCTTTTTCATGACCATGCATCTTGTCGTTCAATTTTTCATGGGTTCTTGGCGTGAAGGGCGAAGTTTTACGTGGGTTCTTGGGGCCTTATCCTTTGGATTATCTGTTATCACCGCATTTACTGGATACTTATCTCGAGGGGATTTCTTCTCACAGTGGAATCAGGTACAAAGTAAGGATGCGTTCAATGGAGCAGGTATGGACGGGTTCTTTAATGCTTTGAACAACGGCCAAATCTATGGATTGCACATCGTGGTACTTCCCGTCATTTTGCTGATTTTAGTAGGATGGCACCTTGTTGCTGTGCGCAAAATGGGCGTCGTACCACCGTATCGCGCAGGCAAAGGAAAAGATGGTGATCGCTCATGAGTAAATTTAATCGCGATTCGTTACGTTTTCCTGTCAAAGAGTTTGATTTGATTAAAGAAGGCTTCGTCAGCCTTGTTATCATCGCCGTATTGGTCATTGTCGTAGCGGCCATCTGGAGAGCGCCTTATCGTCCTGCAGTGACCAATCAACAAATTGCCGCAAGCCAGCCTTTGGTTATTGAACAAGCAGCGCTCGGCGATCTAGATGGATCTGGATCGATTGCCTCCTACGGTCCCCCATACAACAATGGGTGGAAAGGTAACGCGCAAAGCGTTCAATCGATTTTTGGCTTCTCACCACAAACATGGTGGGGAACTCCTTACTCTGTCCAAACGGCGCAAGCTGATGTTATCTCGCCGTTGAGTATGCTGGCATCAGCCAGCCACGATACTGCGCTAAGTACGGATCTTCACACGTATCAAACAGCAACAGCAGCAGAACAACAACTTTGGGATCAAAATTTGCAAAATGCGTTAGCCAATGCGAAAGTTGTAAATGGTTCCGTTGTTGTGAAACCAGGCAACTATGGACCAGTTGAGACGATGATGCAAGACGAACTTAGCCTCGCGCGATCCGGGTTATTGTCAGGTGCCCTTGACCGCCAAACCAATAATGGCGTTTACCGTTGGAACGTCCAGGATGACCTGTTGTTTTTACAAGGTTCCGCTTTACACACCTTGGCCAATCAAATCAACATGTCAGGCGAACAATGGGGTATTAACCACGATGAAGCAGCACTTCCGGGGCCCTGGTGGTTAACTCCTTATACGTTCTTTTACCAAATTCCGCCATGGAATACCTCGTCATCTGGTGACCAAATGGCTGCCTATACTGTTGGTCTCTTGTTTTTCATCTTGATTTTGGTCCCATTCATTCCAGGGCTTAACCGTTTGCCACGTTTACTTGGCGTGCACCGAGTCATTTGGAGAGATTGGTATCGTCATTTGGAAACCACAAATGCATGTGCGACGTGTCCGTTGCAAGCAGATTGCAAAAGGGAGTTTCGTGGCACACGTGTGCAAGGTTTTAACGATGCTGTGCCAAACTGTTATGAGAAAGACTAGGACTAGAGTGATCTTGTGAGGGAGGCTTAGGGAATGTTCAAAGGAATGCGTTTATGGGTAATGTGGATTGCTGCTCTTGCCGTGGGAATCTATGGTACAGGCCTTGTTTACATGGGAACCATTGAACATCACTATGCACAGTTGATTCCTGGCATTCCGATCTTGTTGTTGGGCATTTGGGTGACCGGCAATATTTTAGCGTCAGCCAAGCAAGCTTACCGGAAACAACGATCCTCTTCGTGAGGATATGTACGAAGTGAAGCAAACCCTGTCGATGTTTGACAGGGTTTTTTTGTGCTATCATCAAGGTACAGGATGATGCTGGAAATGAAAGATTTGGAGGGTGTTTATGAGCGTTTACGAACATGTGCCTGAATGAGGGAGCGATATGTCATGTTGAGAAACATTCGTGAGTTAATCGCGCAAATGACGCTTGAGGAAAAGGCAGGACTCTGTTCCGGCCAGGATTTTTGGCATACCAAAGCGATTCCACGCTTGGAGATTCCATCGATCATGATGACCGAGGGGCCACACGGCGTGCGTAAACAACGGGAAGGATCGGATCACCTGGGTATTCTGGAAAGTGTCCCTGCTACGTGCTTTCCGTCAGGCTCTGCCTTGGCTTGTTCTTTTGATCGATCGTTACTTAAAGAGATTGGCCATGCTATCGGCGAAGAGTGCCAAGCAGAACATGTTGCGATCTTGCTTGGTCCAGCAGTGAATAGTAAGAGATCACCTTTGTGCGGACGTAATTTTGAATATTTTTCGGAAGATCCCTACCTTACATCTGAATTGGCTGTAAGTCACATCGAAGGCGTACAAAGTGAAGGTGTTGGCACTTCCTTAAAACATTTTGCTGTCAATAATCAGGAACATCGTCGAATGTCTACGAATGCGATCGTAAATGAAAGGGCATTGCGTGAGATCTATTTGGCCTGTTTTGAAGGGGCTATTAAAAAGGCGAAACCTTGGACTGTCATGTGCGCCTACAATCAGGTTAATGGTACCTTTTGTGCAGAGAATGATATTTTATTGCGTGATATCTTACGCGAAGAATGGGGTTTTGAAGGTTTTGTCGTATCTGATTGGGGAGCCGTCAACGATCGGGTAACGGGCCTTGCAGCAGGTTTAGATCTTGAAATGCCGGGAAACGGAGGGTTAGGCGATGCTAAAATTATCAAAGCCGTACAAGATGGAAGTCTTCGTGAAGAGGTGCTTGATCTTACGGTTGAAAGAATCCTAACGATGGTGCTGCGTGCGCAAAATGAGCAAAACAGCCATGCTCATTACGATCGATTATCCCATCACCATTTGGCGCGAAAAGCAGCTCGCGAAAGCATAGTGTTACTGAAAAATGATGATCACATTTTGCCTTTGTCTCCTACGCAACGCATCGCCGTGATCGGATCATTTGCCAAATACCCACGGTATCAGGGTGGGGGTAGTTCTCATGTCGTTCCCACAGAACTATCTGATGTATGGTCTGCATTACAAAAAACTATATCTCCTAATATGACGTTATTTTTTGCACCAGGCTACGCTTTAGAAAATGACGATGTCGATGAACAACTCCTGAAAGAAGCACTGGATATCGCGAGACAAGTTGATGTTGCTATTGTGTTTGTTGGCTTACCCGAGAGATACGAATCAGAAGGGTATGACCGTGAACATATGCGATTGCCAGATAACCACAACCAAGTCATTCATGCCGTATGTCAAGTGCAACAAAATGTCGTCGTCGTTCTCCAAAACGGATCCCCTGTTGAAATGCCTTGGGTCGATCAAGTGAAAGGTATCCTTGAAGCGTACTTGTCTGGTCAAGCTGGTGGGGAGGCAATCGTTGATCTCGTCATGGGAGCGTATAACCCTGGTGCAAAGTTGGCAGAGACGTTCCCAAGGAAACTTGAGGATAACCCGTCTTATCTGACATTCCCGGGAGAGGGCGATCGTACAGAGTATACTGAAAGCATTTTTGTGGGGTATCGCTACTACGACAAAAAGGGCATGGATCCCCTCTTTGCGTTTGGACACGGATTGAGTTATACAACTTATGATTATCGAAATTTGACTGTAAATCGTACACGCATTCGAGATGATGAATCGCTGATTGTACGGGTACAGGTGAAAAACACCGGAGATCGACCAGGTCAAGAAATCGTTCAACTTTATGTGAGAGATCTGATATGTACCGTCCAGCGCCCTGAGATGGAACTTAAAGCATTTGAAAAAGTTGCGCTAGGACCTGGAGAAGAGAAGACGGTGACGATGATGCTTCACCAACGTGCTTTTGCTTTTTATGATGAAAAGATGGCTGATTGGCGCGTGGAATCTGGGGAGTTTGATGTACTGATAGGAAGATCTTCTCGTGACATTGTTTTAACATCACGGATCTACGTCGAATCAACGGCCGTTGCAGGATGCGCCTGAAATGGCGATGGCCATGATGCGTTATATGCCACTTCGAGCGCTTGTCAGCTTCAGTCAAGGGGCTATCAGCGAGGAGCAGGTAGATGAAATCCTTCAGCAACTAAATACCACGCCGTAAAATAAAACAGGGCACACCTCAGAGGATGTGCCCTATTGCTTTTAGTAGGTGATGCGTGGATCGATTAAGCCATACAACACATCGACGACGAGATTGAACAAGACGACGAAAACACCGGCAAATAACACCGTGCCCATAATAAGAGGAACGTCTGTATTTCCAATCGCCTGTACGGCCATTTGTCCAAGACCTGCATAGCCAAATACTTGTTCGATGACAACGACTCCGCCAAATAACGCGGCAATGTCGGTAGCTGCATAGGTCACGACGGGGATCATGGCATTTCGCATAGCGTGGTGAAAGATCACTCGTGTAGGCGATGCGCCTTTAGCGCGCGCTGTTCGTATAAAATCTTGATGCATAACATCTAGCATGGAGGATTTTAATAAACGTGAATAGTAGGCTGCACCAGTAATACCGTACGCAAGCCCAGGCAAAATAATGTAGGCGATACCGCCAGTTCCACCGACTGGAAATAATCCGCCTTTAAAGGCTACCCAATACATTAATTCCAGACCGACGAAAAACACAGGTAACGAAATACCGATAAGTGCAAGGATACTTAAAATGTGATCAGTTATTTTGCCTGATTTTAAGGCAGTGATAATACCTATCGGAATACCAATCGCAAGTTCAAACAACCAAGCGGCTAAGGCCAGTTGTGCAGTAGCGCCAAGACGTTGACCGATCAGCACCGTTACGGGTAGATCAAGGATATACGAATGGCCCAAGTTGCCTTGAAGAATATTGCCCAGGTAATGAAAGTACTGAATGATGAGCGGTTGATCTAAACCTAACTGCTGACGCAAAGCATCTACAGCCTGTACCGATGCTTTTACGCCAAGAATTGCCCGGGCAGGGTCGGAGGGTACCATATAGGCCAGTCCAAAAGTGATCAGCGATATTCCAAACAAAACGATCAGCGAACCGCCAACTCGTTTGATGATGTAGGTAAGCACGGTACAGCCTCCTTAAATCAGCAGCATGGAAAAACGAAAGTTTTCCATGCTGCGTGGATATCTTAGTGCTTAGTGACCCAAATGTATTGGAGTGGATCGACCAAGTTGGGGTTCAAATAGTAGTTTTTCACCCAAGGTTGTACAGCAGCCGTAAACACAGGGTATGCATAAGGAATCCAAACGGCATTCTTCATGATGATGTTTTGCGCTTGTTTGTACTTCGCAAAACGAGCCGGTGTGTTGGGCATATTAGCTGCTTGGTTGAGCAACTTATCAACGACAGGGTTGTTGAAATTCGTTGAGTTATTGACAGGCGCCTGATTGGAGTTAAACAAGGTATTGAGGAAGTCGGATGGATCCGGATAGTCTTCCAACCAAGCAAGAACGAAGGTGGGTTGTTTGCCTGTCTCGTTGTTGGTTAAGAAGGGACCCCAACTCGCTTGATTAATTTTCAAAGTCACGCCGATTGCGCCGAAATCTTGTTGGACAGCTTGTGCGATACGAACATCATCGGGATTGGAGTTGTCGGTGTAGATGGTCGTCGTAAAGCCATGCGGATAACCGGCTTTTTTGAGTAATGCTTTGGCCAAGGTTGGGTTATAGTTGTACGAAGCATCAGCAGGCAATTTGGTTTCATAGCCTGACGGCATGCTTGGCGGAATAACCTGGTTGGCTGCAATGGCACGACCGTCTAAGATGCGCAACAATTGATTTTTATTAACCGCATACTCAAGCGCACGGCGTACGGCGACTTTTGCGGTTGGGCCATATTTGGTATTTAGACCAATATAATTGGTCGCGACTAAAACCTGCCTAAAGAGATCTTTGCTGTACTGAGGTGATGTGGTGAGCGGCAGATAATCTTGCGACGGAATACCGTTTCCGCCTTGATTCCATGCGATAAGTCCCGTTGAGCCTTGTTCAAAATGGAGTAAAACAGCTTGCGGCGAGTTGTTGTTCGTAAAAATAATTTTGTTGAGATAAGGAATACCTTTGACGAAGTAATGTGGGTTTTTGGTAAAGATCCACTGTTCGCCAGGTTTATAGCTTGTTAATTCGAAGGGGCCTGTGCCCATGGGATGATAGTCGATATACGCTTCGGGATGCGCTTTAACATACGATGGGTCTACCGCTGATGCAAAGGGCATAGCAAGAATGTAGAGAAATGTTGGGCTAGGCGTTTGCAGTGTAATCTGCAGTGTCTTTCCGCCATTAAGTGATTGCAGGCCGCTGATGGTTTTTGCATGACCACTTGCAAATGCCGCGCTGCCGACGATTAATGGGTTGATGAATGCGCCAAAAGGAGATTGGTTAGATGAAACCAAGACACGCTCGAATTCGGTGATAAAGCTATTTGCAGTCACTTTATCGCCATTCCAGAACTTGGCGTTATGGAGATGAAAGGTGTAAACCTTACCATTCTTGCTAATGCTATAGCTAGATGCCAAATCACCGATGATGTTGTTGGTGTTGCCTTTATAGGTGACTAATTGATCGTAGAGTTGCAGTACACCTTCATAGGAAGTCGTGTCATAGGCACGTACAGGGTCCAAGTGGGGGAAAGCGCCGCTCAAATCGAGCGATAGAGTCCCTCCATAAACCGGTGCCCCTTGTGATGAGCGATGTTGCGTGGCTGCTTGTACACCGATGGCTGAAAATGTAGTGGCCAACATGGTGGCCGATGCCGTGAGTGCAAGCAGTTTTGTTTTGGTGCGATTCATCTGTATGTCCCCCTTTGGGATAGAAAGTTTTGCTTGTTAGCCTCTTGTTAACGGACTCGCCGCGGATTGAAAATCTCACGTAAGCCGTCGCCAAGAAGATTAAAGCCGAGAACGGATAAAAGCAGGGCCAATCCAGGGTAATATAAGAGCCACGGTGCGTATTGAAACACCTGCTGCCCTTCGGCGAGCATATTGCCCCAGCTCGCTTGCGGGGGTGCAACGCCAATACCTAAGAAACTTAGTGTAGATTCAAGTAGCATGTTATTGCCGATGGCTAACGTCATGAGAACAATGACAGGACCCATAATATTGGGTAAAATATTGCGAAAAAGAATACGCCAATTTGCTGTGCCCAAGGCTCGCGCAGCCTGAATGTATTCAAATTCTTTGATGGCAAGCACCTGGCTGCGCACGACACGCGCTGTTACTGCCCAACCAAGAACGCCGATTGCGATGAAGACGTTAGTGACGGATTGACCTAAGACAGATACAAGAGCGACGACGAAGAGGATGAAGGGAAAAGCGAGCATGACGTCGGTGACACGCATGATAATGCTGTCAACGATGTGGCCAAAGTACCCTGAGATAATGCCTAATGAAGTCCCGATGACTAAACTGATGATGCTTGAAAATACACCCACTTCAAGTGACACACGAGCACCGAATAGCACACGGCTAAACACATCGCGACCAAGATCATCAGTTCCCATGATGAAATGATGGTTTGGGGCTAAAGGAGCCCCGGTCATGGCAAGTCCATTTGGGAATTGATAGTTAGGATTATAGGGTGCAATTTGACCGGCAAAAATGGCGGCAATCATAAGGATTAAAACCATAATTCCACCAACGAAAACAAGTGGATAGGCTTTAAGCAATCGCAACCATTTTGCGTCCACACGCTGTGGCGCGGGATAAGCTAGTTTTTGCGTTAAGCCTTGAGGTGTTTTTGGCAATATTTGAGACATGATACGCTTCCTCTCAGGAATAGAGATGACACGATGTGAAGTGATTCGGCTTCACTTCGACGAATTCAGGCGTCACTGTTTTGCAAATATCCATAACATGCTGACAACGAGTGTGGAAGGGACAGCCTTTTGGTGGATTGGCTGGACTTGGAAGATCACCTTGTAAGATGATCCGCTCTCGTTTAGCGGCAGGATCCGGAACAGGTACGGCTGATAGTAAAGCTTGTGTATAGGGATGCAAAGGTTCCTGGTAGAGTAAATCGGAGGTTGTCATCTCAACCATTTTTCCCAAATACATCACGCCGATCCGATCACTGATATGGCGCACAACGCTCAAATCATGGGCGATAAAAACGTATGTTAAATGCAATTGCTTTTGCAGATCATCAAACAAATTCAAGACCTGCGATTGTACAGAAACGTCAAGTGCTGATACGGGTTCATCCGCAATGATCAGTCTTGGGTTAACGGCCAAAGCGCGCGCGATGCCTATGCGTTGTCGTTGTCCTCCGGAAAACTCGTGAGGGTAGCGATTCATACGGCTGGGTGATAAACCAACAATCTCAAGAAGTTCTGCAATTCGCTTTAGCCTCATCGCTACTGATGGATGGGTTTTATGCGTAATGAGTGGTTCTTCTAATGTTTGTCGGATGGTGAACCGCGGATTGAGCGATGCATACGGATCTTGAAAAACGATCTGCATTTGCCCGCGCAGTTTTTTCATGTTGGTGTGACCCAGTTTGGTAATCTCTTGACCATCAAAGATCACTGAACCGTCTGTTGGTTCAATCAAACGTAAGATAGCTCGTCCAGTTGTGGACTTACCACATCCACTCTCACCAACTAAGCCAAATGTTTCACCTTCGTTGACGGTGAAACTCACACCGTCAACGGCACGTACCTGACCTACCGTATGTTGAAAAATCCCGCTTTTTATTGGGAAGTGCTTTTTGAGATTGACTACTTGCAATAAGGGTTCCGTCAATGTTCAATGCCTCCTTGTTCGACTAACCAGCACCGACTGCGATGGTTAGCAGACACGGACAGTAGACCAGGTTCTTGCTCAACGCACTTTTGTGTAGCGAATTCGCAACGGGCCGCAAATCTGCAACCAGCTGGCATTCGTTCAATACTTGGAACCGTTCCAGGAATCGAATATAGACGGGATTCGCGACGATCAAGTTTTGGCATAGATTTCAAGAGACCTATCGTATAAGGGTGCGTTGGATTTTTAAAGATATCCATAACCGATGCTTCTTCAACGATTTTGCCTGCGTACATCACGATGACGCGATCACACATCTCGGCGACTACACCTAAGTCGTGTGTGATGAGCATGATAGCCATGTTACGCTCAGCTTTGATGGTGCGCAACAAATCAAGAATTTGCGCTTGAATCGTAACATCAAGAGCTGTTGTGGGTTCATCAGCGATGAGAAGTTGCGGATTGCAAGCGATGGCGATAGCAATCACCACCCTCTGTCTCATGCCTCCCGATAACCGATGCGGATATTCGTACAGAATTTTTTCCGGACGGGGAATCCCCACTAAGCGTAGCAACTCGAGCGCTTTAGCCATAGCTTCCCGTTTTGGAATGTTCGTATGAATCCGTAAGGATTCACTGACTTGGTGCCCAATTTTATGTACTGGGTTAAGTGATGTCATGGGCTCCTGAAAAATCATGCCGATCTCATTGCCACGGATTTTGCGCATCTCCCGGTCGCTCAAGCCGACAAGCTCTTTACCATTGAACTGAATGGAACCATGCGCGATAGTGCCGTTTGACGTAAGAAGTTGCATGACAGATAAAGAAGTGACACTTTTTCCGCAACCGGATTCACCAACGATGCCGACTGTTTCTCCGGATGCTATCGTGAATGAAACATCATCGATGGCGGGCATCGGGCCATTTTGGGACATAAAGCTAGTGCGCAACTGATTTATTTCAAGCAGTGATGTCAGGTACATTCACCTCGACGGAATGAAACATCCGATATTTAATGATAAAACTAATCAAGTGAAAGAATATTTAACATCATAGCATACAATCCGTGAAGGTTTCAATGGTTCCCATAGTAGTGAGAATAGGCGACAAATAGGCTAAAGATAGTTGCCGAATAGAAGAGCAGGTGCTACACTAAAGTAGTTAGTAGAATGAAAGTAATAAGGTATCCTCGTTAGGCGAGGCGTCTATGTGAACACAGGCCACTGCCCGGAAACGTCGAAAGACGCCAATGGGTAGAACAAGTGTTGCCGGATTAAGGCTCTACTCAACGTGGCTGAGTGAATTGTCTCTACGTCATATAGTGCTGAAGCTACACTAGGGGGATCTGATCGCAACATTGGTTTATTATGCGATGATGGCCCCCTTTGGTATGTCACCAAAGGGGGCTTATTTATAGGTAATGTACAGCAGTGAATTATCCCTTTAAGGAGGTGGTTTTTGTGGACTCAGGTCCTAGTGCTATACGATGCACAATTTTGATGTCTCACAAGAATCACCACCTGAAGGGGGCTTTTTGCGATGAGCAAAAATATGGTTGTACACCATACTGCTGTACTTGATGTAGCGCATGTAGGCGATATCCATGGCGCATTTGGAAGTATTTCTATCGATGATACGGGGATGCGGACAACCTGGAAAGCCCGCCTTGTGACGTTATTGGCGATTATGGGGCCAGGTTTGATTGTGATGGTTGGCGATAACGACGCAGGTGGAGTCGCTACGTATGCACAGGCAGGACAGAATTTTGGGACAAGTTTGCTTTGGGTACTCTTGTTGTTAGTACCTGTGTTAATCGTGAATCAAGAAATGGTTGTACGACTGGGACTCGTGACAGGAGTAGGACATGCGCGACTGATTTTTGAACGTTTTGGAAAATTTTGGGGTATATTTTCTGTCGGAGATCTATTCTTACTTAATATATTAACGGTCATCACGGAATTTATAGGTATCGTGTTATCTATGCAACATTTTGGCGTGTCACCCCTGATATCAGTTACACTCGCCGCATTTTTTTTGATCGCCATGACCGTTACAGGCAGTTTTCGTCGTTGGGAACGGTTAATGTACCTTATGGTGTTGATCAACCTGCTGGTTCTTCCCATGATGTTTTTAAGTCACCCCACGGTGATGCCCCTCGTTAAGAGTCTCGTGCCGGGAATAAAAGGTGGACTCACGTCAAACGCATTGCTTTTAATTGTTGGCATGGTAGGCACAACAGTCGCGCCTTGGCAGTTGTTTTTTCAACAGTCTAATGTTATCGACAAAAGACTTACGCCTCGTTGGATGGCTTATGAACGCGCCGATACCATTATCGGGTCTTTTGTGGTTATCCTTGGTGCCGCGGCTATTATCATCTGTACAGCGTTTGCGTTTCAGGGTACGCCATTGTTCGGTCAGTTTATGGACGCAGGTAGCGTCATTCGTGGCTTATCCGCACATGTTAGTAAACTATCCGGTGATTTGTTTGCGATTATTTTGTTGAACTCATCACTCATTGGAGCTGCGGCCGTTACTTTATCGACGTCCTATGCTTTTGGTGATGTGTTTGGTGTTAAACATTCACTGCATCGCAGTGTCAAGGACGGTAAGGGGTTTTATATTGCCTATACGGCTGTTATCGTAGTAGCAGCGCTTGTCGTGCTCATCCCACACGCGCCTTTGGGTTTGATCACTATGGCTGTCCAGGCGCTCGCTGGGATTCTTTTGCCTAGTGCCACGGTGTTTTTGCTTTTACTGTGCAATGATGTCGCTGTGCTTGGTCCATGGGTGAATAAAACGTGGGTTAATGTAGTGGCTTTTATTATCGTGTCCGTGCTCGTCATGCTTTCCTTAATCCTTGCGACAAGTACATTTTTTCCTACGCTTTCTGTTTGGAGTTTGCTTGAAGGCTCTGCAGCTCTATTAACTGTAGGCCTCTTCGTGGCCGCTACTATTTTTTTAGCCACGCTAAAAACAAGATCACCTCGTGAAGTGCCACTAGGGGATAAAGCGAGTTGGCGGATGCCAAGCTTACATTCGTTAGGGAAACCAAGGTGGTCCCTCGGACAAAAATGGGGCATGCTGGCCTTGCGCGGATATCTTGTGATCGCCGTGGTTATGTTGTTAGTAAAAGTGATTCAACTCACTTTGCACGGTTGAGAGGAGACAGTTTCATGCAGGAGGAGAGCGCAGAGATTATGTGAGGCGTTCTTGACAAGGGTTGTTGACCTTTAGTAGCATAGAAGACGACCTGATTATAAGGTTTAAGACTTTCGGGTGCTCTGCCATAGCAGAGAGAATAGGGAAACCGGTGTGAGTCCGGTGCGGTCCCGCCACTGTAAACAGCCTCGTGTCGACCAATACCACTGTATAAATTGTGCAGGAAGGTGTTGAATAAGTCGCGCTGTAAGCCAGGAGACCTGCCTGAAAGGGACGACGTGCAACCTTCGCGGAAAGGTTCAACCGTGCTCACATCGATAGTAACCGACGATATGTCACGTACAAGTTCGATTAGCCGGTATTCTGCCAGAGGGTAGAGTATCGGTTTTTCTGCTGTTGACACACCTGTGTAGTTTGCTGTTGTTCTTTCGTGTAGGCTCTTGAAGTACGTGGTGGACACGCAAGAAAGGGGAAATAATCGTGAAATTGCAACTAACGATGACTGCAGTCATGGTTGCCTTACTGGCAGTAACTGCAGGTGCAGCATCACATATTGGTCAAGGTAGTCACGGCGTAAATACAAAGGTGAAAACATCATCTCGTCATGTTGTGAAATCAGCTTATCCATTACGACTTTTGGATGAAGCTGGCCATAAAGTGACGATTGCGAAGTTGCCTTATCGTATTGCATCGACTACCGAAGGAACTGATGAAATTCTTGCCGGCTTGGTTCCGAAAAAACGTATCGTGATGGTGACGACGTACGCTTCACAACCTGCGTACTCGAACATTTCTTCCTATGTGAAAGGTATTCCTGCAATTGGTCAAGTCAATGCAGAGCAAGTGCTTGCTGTGAAACCGAATATCGTGCTGATGGCATCATATAACACTCCAGCTATCGTGCAACAAATTGAGCAGACAGGCGTACCGGTCTTTGAGTTCACGAATTTCAATTCAATACATGACATTGAGAATAATATCGATGTTGTTGGACGTCTCGTAGGGATACCTGCTAAAGCAACGCATATGGTGACAGCCATGAAGAAGCAACTTCAGGTGATTCATCAAGCGACAGCTAAGTTAAAAAAACTTACCGTACTTGATTATAGTACAAGTGGCTATACTGCTGGAAGAAACACCACGGTAGATAGCGTAATTACGGCTGCTGGCGGGATCAATGCGGCAAAAGCCATCAATGGATGGAAATTGTTGACGGATGAGGAAATTGTCAAGATGAACCCGCAGGTGATTATCGACGCCAATAATGATCCAGGATTCGTTAAAAAGATCATGAGTGATCCAGCACTCGCCTCAGTTGCAGCTGTGAAAAGTTTTCGTGTCTACACGATTAACGGTGCGCAACTGATGGCGGTATCGCAGTACATCGTTCGCGGTGTGCGAGATGTTGCTCATGTGTTGTATCCTTTTTCCAAGTTGCCTAGCAACAACCAACTACAATGAAACGTGTATCACCGATCACGGTTCTTGTATTTCTGGCCGCCATCTTAGTCATTGTGGCTGCAGTGGAAATATCGGTCGGACCTATGTGGTTGCCGCTTGATCGCATTATACCGGATACACGCGCCTATTTTCTTGGCATCCATAGCGCGGATGCGGTTGTTATGGGGGCCATCCGTTTACCGCGAGTTGTGGTGGCTTTGTTTGTCGGCGCGGGACTTGCCAGTACAGGTGCTGTGTTGCAAGCCGTTTTCCGGAATCCAATGGCTGATCCCGGTGTGATCGGCGTCTCAAGTGGGGCAGCGCTTGGCGCAGTTTTCTCGATGCAATTAGGCGCTGCAGCTATCGGTATTTGGGCAGTCCCTATGTTTGCCTTTGTGGCTGGGCTCATTACCGTATTTGTTATTTATGCTCTTGCCACCGTAAAAGGTTTTACGTCAATTTATGCTTTGCTCTTAGCTGGGGTAGCGATCAGTGCTTTGTCTGGAGCGGGAGTTGATCTCCTGCTCTCGCTTTCTCCATTGCAAAGTTTGCAGCAAGCACTTTTTTGGTTAATGGGTGGGCTTGACGGAAGCACATGGATCAATGCGTTGATCGTTGGTTTATTTTCTGTCATAGGTTTCTTGATCTTCTGGATAGAAGCGCCGACGTTAGATCTATTATCTTTAGGTGACGAGCAGGCACATGGCGTTGGTGTTTACGTGGAACGTAAGAAACGACTTCTATTAACTATCTGTGCATTTGTGGTGGGTAGTTGTATTAGCGTAAGCGGAGCTATTGGGTTTGTCGGTTTGATTGTTCCCCATACTGTTCGGCTGGTGATTGGGCCGAGTCATCGCTTGCTGTTGCCTGCGTCAGCGATCGGTGGAGCGATCTTGCTTATCGCATCGGATATTGTTGCGCGAACGGTAATGATGCCCGTGGAAATCAATATCGGTATCGTCACTTCGGCATTAGGCGTTCCTTTCTTTTTATTTTTATTACGAAAACAACAACGATTGTCTCGACATGGATAAAGGAAGCTAAAGCCTATGGAATTACATCTTGATACAATCTGCTACGATCCGATTCTTGAGACGATGTCTGCCCACTTTACACAAGGTCAGGTTGTCGGGGTCATTGGTCCAAACGGAGCTGGAAAATCAACCCTGTTGCGTATAGCATCAGGAATTTGGCGCTGTTCTCAGGGCGCCGTCCTGGTGGATGGTCAGTCCATTTATGCGATGGATAAGCGCGCTCGAGCTCGTAAACTTACATTTATGCCACAACAGTTGGCTGACGATATTTCGTTTACAGTCTATGAGTTTATCGAGATGGGCTTGTATCCCTACCGCAATACGTTCGGCATGCTTGATAAAACCGTTCGCAATAGGGCACATCAGGCAGTGGAATCGCTCAGGTTGCATGAGTTCCTTCATAAACCCATGGCACAATTATCAGGCGGTGAACGGCAACGCGTGGCCATTGCACGATGTCTTGCTCAAGGAAGTGAAATTATAATTTTGGATGAACCGATTGCTAATCTTGATGTTGCCTATCAAATGGAGATTCTCACCATCTTATCAACGCTTGCAAAAAATGGTCATCTTGTGATCTTATCGATTCATGATCTGGAGTTAGCCGCTCGCTTTGCCACCTCGTTGTTTGTGTTATCAAAAGGGAAACTCGTAGATGGAGGTCTACCTCGCGAGGTCCTGCAACCGTTGATGCTAGAAGATGTCTTTCACGTGGTGGGTCATACGTACGATGATCCCTATACGAAAGCTTTGCGGTTAAGTTTGACCTAGCGTATATCGATCACCTTTTGCGTTAGCCGATCGATACGTTTTTGATAGGCTTGGTTGCCTTTTTTGGTCTCTTTACGTAGTAGACGAGATCGCCGCCTGAACGTATCGAAAGCTAAAAAAGCATAGTACAATGCTTTTTCGTAATCCTTATGCTGATGTTCGTATACTTTGGATAATTCGGTATACACATCAGCATGCATCAGTTCTTCATCGTGCAAAGCACACTCCCACACAGTAATAGCTTCGTGCCAAAGTTTGAGTTTCTTATAACAAAACCCTGCGGCTACTTGAGCAGAGGTGCGCAAAGCACCACTTGTTTGAATAAGTTGTTCATAGAGGCTAATCGCGTACTCGGTCTGTCCAAGTGCATCGAACCAGTGAGCTAAGCGAAGTCGTTCCTCCATGGATGCATAAGTTTTTGTATCAAGAATGAGGTTGGAAATATGTGTATAAAGTGTGATCAAAGAGAGCACGTCGATTTGGTTATGCAAGAGAACGCCTGTTATGGTTTTCGGGTCTTTCGTATGCAAAAAATCAAAGTATAAAAGCGGCGCCATGGAACCTGGAACATCATTTTTACGAATGACGGAAAGCTTTTCCGGTTCGATAAGCGATAAGCGACATGACTCGAGATCATCACGCCACAGTCTTCGCGCTGCGTGCAGCAAATCAACATGCTCTAAGGTGGGCAGTAAAGGTACGGTGTCGCGCAGCATGGTATGTCGCGTTTTCACCTGGGGCCAGTCAAACGACTTGCCATTATAAGTGACCAGGTGGGTGCGATCGCGCGTATCACCCAAAAACGAGTGGTAGAGTGCCGCTTCGCTAAAAGGATCTGTCAACAGGTGCTGATGCACGATCACCGCATCATCTTCGATAAAACTGGTACCTAATAGAAAAATCGTGTTTCCAGTTCCTCCTTGTAGACCAGTCGTTTCCGTATCAAAGAATAGGAGATCATTTTCTTTTCGACCGTGGCCTAACAGGGGATGATTAAGATTTGATTCATTCCACTTCGCTAAGACAGCGAGAATTTCCCCCAAAGTGTATCGACCGTGACGATACGATAAGGGATACCTTATTTGTCGCACCATGATGGACTCATTGTCAAGCTGAAATGGCGAAGCATGAAGCTCATCCCAAGCGGCATGCCACGCATCGGATGACGATGCGGTAGTAGGGAGCGTTTGAGGTGTTGTTAACGTCGTATCATGAAAGTTATCGGTTTTGGTATGGATATGGGATTTATAGAAAGAGAGTTTGTCTTTAATGGACATGTATCGTAGCTCCCTGTGCGGCTGTCAGAAGTGAAACGGCAAGACCTTTTGCATTTGTGCCTGATGCACCGATACATGACGGGCACCCATGGTCACATGGGCATGATCTAACGAGACTCGTTGCTTCTTCGATCATAATTTGGATATCTTTGTAGACCTGATCGCTGAGTCCAACGCCTCCGGGGTAGCGATCATAGAAAAAGATTGTTGGATTTTCAGTTTGCACAGCTTTTCGTTGAGCGATGACGTGCAGATCGCTTGGATCGCACATCACAAAAAGCGGGGCCACATGTTGAAAGACATGGGCAACATAGACGAGACCGCACTCGACGTCCTCTTTGTCCAATGATGCTAGGATATTTTCTTCAAAAGTAATCCATGATGCTGTTGTATGCATCTCTTCTTCAGGAAGTGAGATCGGTCCTGAACCGATATTTTCTTGCTTCTCAAAGGTGATCTTCTTGAAAATCGTCGCCATGGCGTGAACAGCGACTTCACCAAATCCAACGCTAACATTACCCCAGCTTTTGTGCTGATCTTCAACGAGGACTCGCAATTGCACGGCGAGATTAGCATCCGTGTAGTAATCTACCTGAACCTCGCGTACGTACGCCTTCTTTTCTGCATAATCGAGCTTCTCTACCTGAAATTGTACACCTTGGTGCAGGTAGATTGCTTCTTCATGCAATAACGTCATCGAACTAAAACGATCCATCTCACCTAGGACACGCTCCGACCCTTGTGAAGACACATCGACAATGACGACATTTTCTTGTGATGCCGATCGCAAACTAATGCTGTTGGCTGGAAAAGACTGATTCATCCAAAACCATTTGCCTCTTGTAAAATGTAAAATTTGCTCATCGGTCAGGAATTCGAGGATCTCCTGAACTTGGGCGCGACCAAAAGTCTCGTTTTCTTTAAAAGGCAGTTCATAGGCAGCACACTTGATGTGATCCACTAAAATAATAAGATTATCGGGATTGATGCGCGCTTGTTCGGGATTCCGTTCAAAAAAATACTCGGGATGTGTCATCACATACTGATCCATTGGCGTCGAACTTCCTACCATCACGACGATGGATTCTTCTTGTCTGCGTCCTGCTCGCCCTGCTTGCTGCCAGGTACTCGCTATAGATCCTGGGTAGCCTGTGATCACGCAGGCTTGCAATTGCCCTATGTCCACCCCGAGTTCCAGGGCATTTGTACTGACCACGCCGACAATGTCACCAAGACGTAATCCACGTTCAATCTCTCGACGTTCGCTGGGCAAATAGCCACCACGGTAACCGCGAATGGTTTTTGGCCCTAAGCGGTCTTTGATCAACTCTTGTAGATAGGTCAGAAGAATTTCTACACGGATGCGGCTGCGCGCAAAAAGGATCGTCTGAATGCCGTTTTGCAAGAATCGTGCAGCAATATCGCGAGCTTCCAAGGTAGCGCTTTTGCGAATGTTGAGTTGTTGATTGACGACAGGAGGATTATAGAATAAAAAATGCTTTGTGCCCCGTGGTGCTCCATTTTGATCGATTAACTGCATCGGTTGTTCCGTCAACGTCTCAGCGAGTTCTAATGGGTTTCGAATCGTAGCTGATGTACAGATAAACTGAGGATGGCTGCCATAAAAAGCACAAATTCGCTGTAAGCGGCGTAAAACATTAGCCACGTGACTACCAAAAACACCACGATACGTGTGTAATTCATCAATGACAATAAAACGTAGATGTTCGAAAAACGATACCCATTTCGTATGATGTGGCAAGATTGCCGAATGCAACATGTCGGGGTTCGTGATCACAATATTTCCAGCCACTCGAATCAGTTGCCGAACAGAAACAGGCGTATCACCATCATACGTGTCTGACTTGATAGGCAATCCCGTTTGGGACAAGATCTCGATCAATTCACTCTTTTGATCTTGTGCCAATGCTTTAGTCGGGAATAGATACAAAGCGCGAGACTCTGGATCGATCGTTAGCGTTTGCAAGACAGGCAAGTGATAGCACAGGCTCTTTCCTGAAGCCGTTGGTGTGACAGCAACGATGTTTTTTCCGTCATGGACATAGTGATAGGCTTCAGCCTGATGTGAATAAAGCGACGAGATGCCGCGTTTTTGAAGAGCTGATACGATGCGCGAATCTAGGGCGTCAGGAAACGGACACGTTTTGGCATCGCAAGGAGCTATGGTTTTTGTATAAGCGATATTTTCTCGTAGTACAGGGTCGGTTTGTATAGTTCTAATAAGGGAAAAAAGGTTTTGCTTAGTGTGCATATCCATGTCACCTTCTTGTTCTTATTTTACGAATGTATGTTCGGTTTGTCCATACTTTCAGCAAATTTTCAGTACGTTCTCAAGCCCAATTAAGGTTTGCATGCGTAAATAGAGTCACAGACAATGAGTAGAAGCAGAAATGGAGTGATTTGTGGTGTCCTCTTCACTGAATCAAAAATTGGTTGCACTCTGTTCGGCAGCCGTTCTTTCGATAGCTGGTTACTCTATGCAGCAGGCAGCGAAACCTTTGCCGTCAGCTCATGCTGCGGTCACTACGTTAAATCGTGTTGCGACGCATCACAAGACGCATCACAAAGTGGTGAAACAAAAGAAGAAAGTTGTCGTTCATCCAAAGAAAAAAACGACTGTGGCAAATTTGGCGACTCAGGCGTTGCTGAAACAAAAGTACAAAAATGGGACCTATAGTGGCGTGGGGCAAACGCAAATTGGAGCTGTACAAGTCGCCGTGACGTTGAAGAAAGACCGCATCATAGGTGTCAAAATCACAGGTGCAGATACGCATTATCCTGTTTCGTACATCGATCCGATCTTGCCGCAAGAACTCCTGGCCCGTCAGGACATCAACAAAATCGATGTTGTCAGTGGCGCGACGCTAAGCACAGCTGACTTTTACTATGGTGTCGTTTCTGCCTTGCAAAAAGCACAACAAGCTCAGGTTAAGTATGTGGCGAGTGTCAAGAAGGCGCATCATGCTTAAGTCCCAACAAGATACCACGATTGAGCGTACGATGCTGCTTTTGGGTACGATCGTAACGATTAAGGTGGAATCAAAAGAAGTAAGTGCTGCCGTTATCGAACAGACACTTGATCGTGCGTTTGCAAAAATGCAGCAAGTTGAACTTGCGTGCAGTCGCTTTGATGAAAAAAGCGAGTTGCGACGAGTCTGTAATCGTGTCGGTGTGCCTACGCTATGCAGCGAGTATTTGTATGAACCTTTGCGCTTTGCCCTTATGATGAGCGAAATTACAGATGGTGTTTTCGATCCTACCGTGGGGCGGGTTATGTATGCCAATGGATTTAGCGAACATTACTTGACGGGGACTAAGGTGCATGATGAGACAGCGAATCCAGGTGACGTGACATATAAGGATGTCGTTTTGGATGATACGCAACGCACAATTTTGCTGAAGCGTCCACTGACGCTCGATTTGGGTGCTGTAGCCAAAGGATTTGCTGTGGATTTGGCCGTCAAAGAGCTTAACGGATTTGAAAGTTTCTGGATCGACGCAGGCGGTGATGTGTTCGTCGGAAGTCATCACCTCGATGGCACGCCATGGCATGTTGCCGTAAGGCATCCAGTACAGACGGACAAGATACTTTGTACGTTACAGGCTGCCCAAGTGGCTATCTGCACATCAGGTGGCTATGAACGACGGAATCGCATCGAACCTGAAAACCATCATTTGATTCATCCGATAACAGGAAAATCGCCAGATCACGTGATTAGCAGTACGGTGATAGCACCGTTTGCCATGATGGCTGATGCATTTTCTACAGCAGCCTTTGTGCTTGGTATTGAAGACGCTAAAAAACTGCTGCAAACGGCTGACCTAGAAGGCCTACTTGTCGATAACGAGTTGGAATGTCATCGTACGTCAGGATTAGGGAGGTATTTTTGATGAAAACACCGAAAGGTTTGGTTTTGGTTATTCTTGGATTGATAGCCCTGCTGGCAAGCCTTTTGACGCCAAGCATTTTACTTGATAATGTAGTCAATATCGTTGTTGCAAGTGTAACTGCCCTTGTGATCGATTATTTGGTTGGACGATTTTATGATAAAAAGAGAGGTTTTTCCAACGGCGGCGTCATCACGGCATGGATTGTAGCTATGGTGTTAAGTTCGGTGACGCCTTGGTATGTGGTCATGGCGACCACCGCCATCGCAGTTGCGTCAAAACACATTTTGCGTGTGAAACGTAAACCGATCTTTAACCCCGCTGCCGTCGGTTTACTGATTTCAACGTACCTTTTTTCCAGTATGCAAAGTTGGTGGGCGGCTATGACATTGTTGCCAAATGCTACGCTGATCATCCTTGCCATTGCCCTTGTGATCATCGCCAAACGCGTGAAAAAAATACCGCAAGTACTCGCCTTTTTGGCTTCGTATTTGGTTATTGTTGCATTCTTTTTACTCTTTAAGCAAACCAGCATGGATGCTCTATTTGCCTTAGAAAACCCAATGGCGAATTCAGCTTTATTTTTAGCTGCTTTCATGCTGACGGATCCACCGACCTCACCTTCAAAACCTAAGGCACAGATTGCTTTTGGGATCATCACCGGCACGGTTAGTTTACTTACGTACCTTATCTTACCAGGGGAACTTGTTTATTTGTTTATCGGGCTGCTCGTGGCTAATGGGCTTCATTTTCTGAAAACACAAGTGTATGATAGACGTCATCAACTTTGGTCAGGTGAACGGTATGCACCAAGCACAAGAAGTTAGAATTCTTGTCGTCGATGATGAATCGACAATCGTGGATTTTCTTGAGATAGGTCTGGAGAATGAAGGATACCACGTAATGACAGCTGAGGATGGCGTTCAGGCAGTGCGGGTGGCTAAGGAGTTCCACCCGCAGATCGTCATTTTAGATGTGATGATGCCAGGACTTGATGGGTTTGAAGTATGTACGATGTTAAAAAAAATAGCGAATATGGCGATTATCATGTTAACAGCGAAAGATGAAGTGCAAGATCGTATTCATGGGCTAACACTTGGGGCTGATGATTATATGGTCAAACCATTTAGTTTTGAGGAACTGTTGGCTCGTATTCATGCTCGCCTGCGCAATCAGTTCCCACAACTCTTACAGAGGGTTCAGCACGGGCCATTTACGATTGATGAAAATCGTCATGAGATCACGTACCAAGAAAATGTATTGGCGTTATCTGCTACAGAGTATGAACTCCTAAAGTATCTCGTCATCAATCATGGCGTCGTTCTCAGTAAAGGCAAGATCCTAGACAGTGTTTGGGGTTATGATTTTGGCGGACAAGACAACATCGTCGAAGTTTATATTCGTGCATTGCGCGATAAGTTGCATGATAAAGATCATCAGCTTATCCGTACTTTGCGTGGTTCGGGTTATCGGATTGATATCGTATGAAGATAGGGCCCAACTCGTTACGGTATCAATTGCTCCTACGGTCCTTAGCCATCGTCACCTGTCTATTACTTATCATCGGTTTTTTACAGTATATTTTTATGGGGCAATTTTTATATAATCGAACAGCCATGGCCATTCAAAGTGAAATTCGATCGATTCCAGACCCGTGGCGATTGGTGCAACCTCGACCACCAATTTACTCCATGGAACAAGGTGATCTTTCTGATCATTCAACACAACATTTACTGTCATCGCTGAAAACGTCAGGAACGAGCATTACGTATATTGATGCGATGCTTCACCAACATGTGATTTATAAGAATTCATCCAGCGCTCCTGTGGTTCCTCTTTCGATCTCCTTCTATCGTCAGCTATTAAATAATAGTAATAATGGATTTTATTATCAAGTAGTGTCGGGTACGCATGGACATAATCTATTAATTGTTTCACAAGTTGTCGGTGATCAGCAACGGGCGCAAGGCATTATACAAGTCATGACGCAAACGGATGCTATGCAAGAGGAACTGTTTCGCCAAACGTTCATCTTTCTAAGTCTTGTCGTTTTTGCTTTACTCTTGGGTATAGCTGCTTTTCTTCCAATTATTCGTAAAACTTTAGTGCCCTTATCGAATCTCGTAGAAACAACGCGGCGAATTAATGCTGGAAATCTTGATGAACGGTTTACCACTAAAGGCGCCCAGACAGAAATTGATTTGCTGGCTGAGTCTTTTAATGCGATGCTTGATCGGTTGCATAGTGCGTTTCAAGCAGAACGCAACACAAATGAAAAAATGCGTCAGTTTGTCGCTGATGCGTCCCATGAATTACGCACGCCACTTACTTCGATTCACGGCTATCTTGAAGTCTTGTTGCGTGGGGCGAAGAACAATCCTGATCAATTGGAACGATCGTTACGCAGTATGTACGGAGAATCAGGACGCATGGCCAAGCTAGTCAATGATCTGATTTTTTTAGCTCGGATGGATCAGGCGCCTGCATTTCATATACAAACAGGTTTGGTTGATGACCTTATACGTGAAATGGAACCTCAGTTAAGAATGCTTGCGGCGATGCGCCATTTGGTTATTTACGTAGACAATCATCTGCAGGCTGATTTTGATCATGACAAGATGAAGCAGGTCATACTCAACTTGGTTCAAAATGCTGTTCAACATACCGATGCGGTTACTGGTGCGATTCGCATCACAGGTGTTCATGAGGGAAGCCGTATTCATATCGAGGTGCAAGATAATGGTGAAGGGATTAAAGAAGAATATCTCCCATTCATTTTTGAACGGTTTTATCGTGCGGACCCCGCCCGAAGCCATAAGCATGGCGGGGCGGGATTAGGGCTATCGATCATCAAATCCATTCTTGATTATCACAAAGCAACGATCAGTTGCGAAAGTAAAATTGGCAAAGGGACGATATTTCATTTATGGATTCAAGCAAGCTAATCTACGAAATGGGCGGTGGTACGATCAAGAAGGCATTGGGTAGAAACCTCATACCATAAGGTGGGTTGTTGGTATCCGGGTGGTTAACCAGACGCAATGATTGACCTGGACGGTGAATCATCATGGTGGTGGATCCGCCGCCATCTAAGTTAAATGCATTGACAACGCCCTGACTTTGCATAATGTCCGCAATCTGTCCAAGCGAGGCGCCAACATCCCATAAACCGCTTCCCCAACGGCCATCATTCACCCAAAAAACAATGCTGCCATCTTTCATTTGTCCAATGACGGTGCGGGGCGCATAGCCCCAACCATCAGTTCCTGTGACAAGGATCTGGCCATTTGAAATAAGTTCCGGTCCAAATTGAATGGCGTACTGCACATGATGGCTAAGCATAAAAGAGGTCGAGTAATCCCCCATGAACCACTTGCCACCTTGGGTCATGCCCATAACTTGGTTCGTCCCCGCCAGATAGGAGGCAGAGTTTAACAAATGCCCTCGGCTGATGACAAGGCCAATCGGCGTTCCGCCGTTGCCATCACCACCCGGATCATCGAAACCTCCGGCATTGATCCCTGCAACAGCATGATATTTGATCATGGCTTCTTGTAGCGTGAGTCCGCGTCCATCAGGGCCACCGAGCGTCGGTAACAACTGTAGCCAGGATGGGTGAGCAATGATGATTTCGTGTGCTGTGAAGCCATCCACTTGTAAAGTTTTGACCTGTAGTGCTTGGTTTACTTGTGCGCTAGTCGCTGAACTGGCGTAATAATCAGACGACGAACCATCAGGGAATAAATTCACAACGTTAGGATGATTGAAGTCATAGGCGATTTGCGACAAGGCATGTGCTGGCACGAGATATTTCGCCAAATAACGATGTTGTGAAGTATATAAATCTTCTGCCAACAGATAACGCTGTGCATAAAGGAAGTCAGTTTGTACAAGCACGACAAAAACAGCGAAAAAGAAAACAAAAGTCAAGATCTTTAAACGATAGTGGCGACGTTTTTTGCGTTTCATAGCGCTCATTATACTACGTGTCGTGACATTGTCGAGTGATCCTTGTCGCTTATTGCATAGTCGGTCGCTTTGCGGCAAACCCTTTAAGTACAATGCCTTGAAGGGGGAGATACTAGCATGGCTATTGATTATCAGCGTGAGACAAAGCGTGACAAGGAAAAGTACTATGAGGGTATCAGCCCCTTTGAATTTAAAAATGAGTTAATTCGGCTTGCACAAGGTCCCGACAAGAAAGCTGTCCGTGCCATGTTGAACGCTGGGCGGGGTAACCCAAATTGGATTGCTGCAACACCGCGTGATGCTTTCTTCACGTTAGGTCATTTTGCGGTGACGGAAAGCCGACGGGTATGGGATGACGGGGATTTGGCTGGAAAACCTGAGAAGCACGGGATATATGAACGATTTATTGCCTATGCACACTTACATGAAGACCAACCAGGAAACGATCTACTGCGTCGAGTTGTCGAGTACGGGGTCAAAGAGAAGCAATTTGATCCTGATGCGTTTGTTCATGAGTTGGTCGACGGTATCATTGGGGACAATTATCCGGTTCCCGACCGCATGCTCGTGCATGCCGAACAAATAGCTCATGACTATGTGGTGCAAGAAATGTGTGACAAAGACTCATCCGTTGGGCACTTTCATCTGTTTGCGGTGGAAGGGGCCACAGCTGCGATGTGTTATCTGTTTGATTGTCTGCGAGAGAATTATTTACTTAATCGCGGTGATAAAGTAGCCGTTATGGTCCCTATTTTTCCTCCCTATGTAGAAATTCCCCATTTGGCTCGTTATGATTTTGATGTTGTCGAGATTAGAGCGCTCGGTGTTGATGACCTTGGTGATCATACATGGCAATATCCGGATGAAGAACTTGATAAACTCAAAGATCCGGCTATTCAAGCGCTATTTCTGGTGAATCCAAGCAACCCGCCATCCGTGGCGATGAACAAAGCATCTGTGCAGCACCTGATTGATGTGGTGACAAGTCACAATCCAAATTTGATGATCATTTCTGATGATGTGTATGGCACGTTTGTTGAGCATTACCGTTCCATAATGGCAGATCTTACGTACAATACTGTTGGCGTCTACTCATTTTCGAAATATTTCGGCGTTACTGGATGGCGTCTGGGTGTTGTCGCGATTCACGAAAGAAATGTCTTTGATGATCGATTGCGCTCCATATCAGAAGACAAAAAGGCAATTTTGAAATCTCGTTACGCATCAATCACAAGAGATCCTGAGAACTTTCATTTTGTTGATCGCATTGTGGCGGATAGCCGTCAGGTAGCACTTAATCACACCGCAGGATTATCAACGCCACAACAAGTACAATTGACCTTGTTTTGTGCTTTTGCATTGCTTGATCGGGAAAATAAGTACAAAAAATTGACACAAGACATTTGTCAAAGACGCATGAAGCTCTTGTATGACGGTCTTGAATTGCCTTGGCCAAAATTGTCGCATGATGCGGATTATTATACGGAATTTGATCTTGAAGATTGGGCCATTCAACGTTATGGGACAGAGTTTATGAGTTTCTTGCGTGAGCATTATGAACCGATCGATATCTTACTTCGACTAGCCGAAAAGTCATCCATTGTTCTGTTAAATGGTGGCGGATTTTATGGTCCTACTTGGTCTATTCGCGTATCGCTTGCGAATTTGAATGATGATGCCTATGCGACAATCGGTAAAGCTTTGCATAACACCTTGAAAGAATATGTTGAAGAGTGGCAACAACAAGAAAAAAAACAATAAACGATGCCGAATCCACTCTCCGGCATCGTCAACTTGATCGTTAGTTGGCAGGTTTAAATGTGATGTGAACGACACTGCCAAAAGGGACTGTGCTACCTGCCCGCACGCTTTGCGAAACAGCAAAGCCGTCGCCAGTAGGTGCGATTTGCAATCCCATCCGACTACCTTCATTGATTGCTTCTTTCATCGGCATTTGTGAAAAGTCAGGGACTATCGTTCCTTTGGCGGTCGCTTCTTGTATGTCCGTCGTTAAAGAAACTAACGTCGACTTACTCACGACGCTGTTGGCTTTTGGTGACTGAAAGAGAACCAGCCCCGATTTAGCCGTGGTTGTGACAGGAAAACCAGACTGTTTTACTACGCTAACGGCCTTTGCGACAGGCATATCAACCACATCAGGTACTGTCGCATAGGATGCCTTTTGGATATTTTGAAGCGGATTTTGCACCAATGCGGCATGGTTTGGCGGTATCCCCAAGTACGCAAGTGATTTTTGCAAGACAAATCGCGCGGCAGGTGATGATACACTGTTGCCGTACTGGATCGTATTGTGCGGTTCGTTTACCGTTACATAGATCTCTAAACGCGGGTGGTTAGCCGGCACAAACCCGATAAACGATAGGTTGTACATATGTGGCATGTAGCCGCCGCCTTTGGGGTTGGCAATCTGTGCTGTCCCGGTTTTTCCCGCTATATCGTAGCCCGGTATATACGCATTGGTTTCATAGGGATTATCGGCGACATCTTGAACCATAATTTGGGTTATTTGGTGCATGATAGCACTGGAAGCGACTTGGCGGACGGTTTCCGGTTGACGATTGTAGATCACTTTACCGCTCGGTGTCGTTATCTTTTGTACCACGTAGGGCTTTAATAGCGAACCGCCGTTAGCTACCGCCCCGACTTCAGCAATTTGCTGGATAGGTGTTACCGCCACACCTTGGCCAAAGGTCATGGTAGCAAAATCGACCGCATTGAGGTTTTTCTCCGGTGGAATGAGAGAAGTACCCTCGCCCGGCAGATCAATGCCGGTTGGTGCGTTGAATCCATATCGATCGAAATATTGATAAAAGGTAGGAACCCCTTCAGCTTGTCCAATGTGAATAAACCCTGTGTTACTCGAATAAATCATCGCAGTGCGGTAGGAGATGCGCCCCCAGCCCCACAAATTCCAATCTCGAATCGGAACGCCATTGACATAATCAACGCCTGACATATAGGTTTGATTCAAAGAAATAGCGTGGGTAGCCAGCGCGCCAGTCAGCGTCATGATCTTAAATGTGCTGCCAGGTTCAAATGGGTCTGAAATCGCCCAATTGGTGTCTAAGGTGGCTGCGCTGTATTGCCAATATTGATTGGGATCAAAATGTGGCAATACCGCCATGGCAAGAATGGCACCGGTCATGGGATCGGCGACGATGATCGCCGCATGAGCTGGCGTAAACCGTTTTGCAATCGTGTTGATTGCTTCTTCCGCATAATGCTGTATCGCAGGATCGATGGTTAAAGTCACATTGTTGCCATTTTTAACGGGTTTCACCACGTGTTTTGTAAATGGTAAAGGATTACCCATAGGATCGGATAAAAAAGTTTGTGAGCCTGGTACGCCTTGTAAATAACGGTTGTATTGAAGTTCTACACCGCTTGCCCCATTACCAGTTTGATCAACGAATCCGATAACATGTGCCGCAAAAGAACCGTCAGGGTACACCCGTTCATATGTTTGGTGCGGGTTTACTGCTTGACTTAACCCGAACTTCGTGAACAGGTTTAATACTTTCGTTTCCACGGTTAAGTTGAGATGTACAAGCGTTGGATAGATGCGCAACCAACTTGTGTCTGTTCGCGATAATTGTTGCCACAAAAAAGACGACGAACTTCCCGTGATAGCTGCAAGGTCATTAGCAAGAGACTGCATTTTCAATGGGCCGATCTTTTGTATAGCTGGTAGGTTGACATCAAGATCATAGGCGGGTACAGAAAATGCCAACTTGTCGCCGCTTGCATCGAGAATGGCACCACGCATAGGTTCAATGGTGGACTGGGTACTCCATTCGCCTTCGAGTGTTTTTAAAAATCGATCATGCGCTTGTACCCATTCGATGCGCCCTAACACAACGAGCATAGTTGCGACAAAACCGATGCGAATCACATTGCTGCGCGTAATTATTCGCCCCAAGTAAGGAAACCCCCGTATCTTTCAATCACCTCTTTGTTATACCATGCCTTTAGGGTTTATTCCTGTACAGAAAACAGAAAAAGGGGTAATTTGTTTGATCGCACCCAATACACCGAATTTTGAACGTAAGATTGCGGATAGCATGAAGTTGCCATTGGGCTCAGTGCAAAAGGCACTACAATTACTGCAAGAGGGTAATACGATTCCTTTTATAGCACGTTATCGCAAAGAGGTGACAGGCAAACTTGATGAGGTACAACTGCGTGATATTTCCCGCTTATTTGAGCAAGAAACGAAACTGCACGAAAGAAAGGCGGATGTAGTACGACTCATTGAAGAACAAGGCGTATTTGACGATACTACGCTACAAGTGAAAATCACAACTGCCATTGAGAAAGCGCAGACATTATCTGAGGTGGACGACGTATATCGTCCCTATCGTAAAGCTCGTAAGACACGTGCCAGTGTCGCTAAAGAGCAGGGCCTATTGCCGCTTTATTTATGGCTAGTTGAACATGGGCAAGAGCATCATGGCGATGAGCAAGTGATTGCACGTTATGCTATATCGTTTGTGAATGAACAAAAACGTGTACTAAACGTTGAAGATGCCATACAAGGAGCTATGGACATTCTTGCTCAAGTGGTAGCAGACGAGCCATCTGTGCGCCGTTATCTGCGAAGCATCACACTGAGTCAGGGAAGTCTATGTGCCAAAGGGCCTGATGAGTCCATCTCTTCTGTGTATGATATGTACTACCAGTATGAGGAGAAACTTTCAAAAATTCCACATTATCGGGTTTTGGCCATGAATCGCGGTGAACGAGACGGTGTTCTAAAGCTCTCCATCGTGGCTCCTGAACGGGAGATTACTGCATATCTGAACCGCGAATTTAATCGATCTTCGTCGTGGCTTCTCGATCGGATAAGGCTAGCTCTAGCGGATGCGTATACAAGGTTGATTGCACCGTCTATTGAACGACAATTGCGTCAAGAATTAACCCAGCAGGCGCAAGAACATGCCACGGTAATTTTTGCGAAGAACCTTCGTCAATTATTGTTGCAACCACCTATTCGTCAGCACGTTGTACTGGGTGTAGATCCAGCATTTCGCACCGGGTGCAAACTGGCCGTCGTCGATGAGACGGGCAAATTACTCGCGGTTGACGTGGTGTATCCGACGGCTCCACAGCATAAAATTACGGAAGCTCGTCAGATTATATTGCGCTTGGTAGAGGCGCACCACGTTTCCCTCATTGCGATTGGCAATGGTACAGCCTCTCGAGAGACGGAGTTGTTCATCGTTGATTGCTTACATGCCTATCAAGAATCAACAGGGCAACAAGTGCCTTATATCATGGTGTCTGAGGCGGGAGCCAGTGTTTATTCGGCATCAGATGTGGCACGAGAGGAATTTCCTCTTCTTGATTTGTCATTGCGTAGTGCCGTATCAATCGCAAGACGTATTCAGGATCCTCTTGCTGAACTTGTAAAAATCGATCCTAAGGCTATTGGCGTGGGACAATACCAGCATGACATTGCCGCGAAAACACTGGATGATCAGTTGCAAGCGGTCGTCGAAATGGCGGTCAATGAAGTTGGGGTCGATGTTAACACCGCATCTTGGCGTCTCTTACATTATGTATCCGGGCTAAATAAAACCACATCGAAAAACATCGTCCTGTACCGTGAACAACACGGTCGTTTTCACCGCCGCCAGGATCTGGCTTTGGTCCCCCGGTTGGGTGCAAAGACGTTTGAGCAGTGCGTCGGTTTTTTACGAATCCCAGATGGTGAGGATCCGCTTGATGCGACACCGATTCACGTGGAATCCTACGCGATCGCAAAGCAATTGCTAAAGAAAGTTGGTGCAGCGCAGGATGCACTCAGTGATGAAGCAAAGCGTCTAGCGCTTGTAGAATGTTTGCGTTCTTATAATATTGCAGCTTTAAGTGAGGAGCTTGGTGTTGGGGTGCCAACCATGGAGGACATTATCACAGCGTTTGCACAAAAGGGTCGTGATGTCCGTGATAATCTAAGTTCTCCCACCATGCGCACAGATGTACTCCATCTCGAAGATGTATACCCTGGCATGATGATGGTGGGAACCGTGCGCAATGTTGTCGATTTTGGAGCGTTTGTTGATGTTGGACTCAAACAAGATGGTCTTGTGCATATCTCACAAGTGGCCAATCACTACGTTGCGCATCCCATGGATGTCGTCGCTATAGGCGATGTCGTCAACGTGTGGGTGCTAGAGATCGATCAGAAAAAAGGCCGTCTTAGCTTGACGATGCGAAAACCTGAGTAAAACTATCATATAACCACGCGAGTTTCACTTTAAGGATAACGCGAAGTTCGAATTCACCAAGATGGTGTTCGCGAAATTTATGAATTTCCCAGCCTAACATCATCAGCGTATTATCGAACAAAAATGCCTGAAATGTCCTGGCGAATGTTCTGTTTTCGACGTCCCACCCTTCTTGAGCCATGCTTTGGCAATAGACGTCAAGGACTGTTTGAAAAAGCCGTTCATCAAGGACATCTTGAAGAAATACAGCTACGTCTCGTTGCGGCGCCGTGATGCATGCGGCTTCCCAGTCGATCAGGCGAAAGCCATTTTTCGTGATCATCATGTTATCAAAGTGAGGATCACCATGTGTTAGTGTCACCCGCGGCTGCAAAAACGCCGGGTATTGAGGGTAAAAGGCATCAAGCATAGCTTTACAGTCTATCACGGATCGCTCGGTAATTTCCCGAGAAAACCCATGTTGCCTCGCCCAGGAAAGTTCCGTGATGGCTCTGTTGGCCCACTCGATAGCAGACGATACAGGGTAAGAGGGTGTTACTCCGCCATGTATCAGGCGGTCCGTATTGTGCTCTTGCTCTTTATGCAGCGAAGCTAAAAATATCGTTGCTTGCTTTATAGTCGTTAAACGTTTTCTTGCATTGAGGTGTTCGATCGTTGATTTTAACGTGTCCCCGAGATATTCCAATAGGATGCCTGTCTCATTATCTTGCGCTACAACTCCGTAAACATGTGGTGCCAGATCAGAAAGCAGATCCATCACGTCTGGGATAAGCGACAATTCACCTGAGCGATCTTTCGCCACTTGTTTATAGATGATATGAGCATCGTGATCTTTTGCCTGCACGTGCAAGCGATAAATTCTTGCGGCAAAGCCGCCGCTGATTTCATGCGCTGAATGTACGATCCAACCGCGCTCTTTCATCCACCGTAGTAATCCTGAAGGAAGTCTTGTTGCGTCCATGAAAGTAGATCCTTTGTTAAAAAGTTTTTCGCAATTTATCATAGCATATCGCAAAGGATGATCATTTTGTGCTATGGTTTAAGTAACCACATATCGTAAAGAGGCGCTAGGGGTGCTTTTTGGCTGAGAGGCAGATCATGACTGCCAACCCTTTGAGACTTGATCTGGATAATACCAGCGGGAGGAAGTGCCATAATAGCATCCACAGTCGCTCCTCTTTTCACGTGCTTTTTTACGCGCGAAGGATAGGCGAGAGTGGTTTTTTTATTGACTACAAAAGGGGTGAAGTGTTTATGCAGTGGAAACTGCGAGATGTCGTCGTGATGGTGATTTTGTCCGTCGTCTGTGGTGGTTTATATCGAATTTGGGATGTCTTATATCCACTTGTCAATACGGCATGGGTTCCGTCACAAGGTATGTTGAATGGTCTTTGGTTTATTGCATCCGGTCTAATTCCTTTTATCATTCGTCGCCCCGGTGCGGCATTGCTCGCTGAATTGGTAGCAGCGATGATCGAACAAGCTTTGGGGAGTCAGTTTGGATTGCAAAACCTTGTGTGGGGTCTAACACAAGGCATTGGAGCTGAAATCGCATTTGCAATTTTTGCCTGGCGTTTGTATCCTGCACCTGTCATGATGCTCTCAGGGGCGCTCGCTGGAATTGGAGCCAGTCTAACTTGGTATTTTCAAGGCGGCAATGTTGATACTGGATCGATTATCTTTTTGTATTTCTTGTTCTCTGTGATCAGTGGTGCCATCGCCGGAGGAATGATTCCCAAATGGATTGGTGATGCCCTGTATCGTGCGGGTATATTACGCAATTTTGCGATCGCAAAGGATCGTGCAAAACGACCATGAAAGTTTGCAGTGCCGAACCATTGATCGTGATGAACGATGTGTCTATCACATATGAAGGGACATCTGTGCCAGTACTTCAGGATGTGTCTTTAACGGTGCATCGTGGAGAATCTGTCTTGTTTATGGGACCCAGTGGATGTGGGAAAAGTACGCTTGCGATGCTTTGTGCACATTTGATTCCGAGTTCTGTTGAGGCGAGCGTTGAGGGTAACGTGTGGCATGCTGATGCGGTGAAAACTCCTGGACAGGTTGGCTATGTTTTTCAAGATCCAGACGCGCAATTTTGTATGCTTCAAGTGGATGATGAGCTGGCGTTTGGCTTAGAAAACCAATCGATTCCTCGGGAATCGATGCCCTCTATCCTCAGACAAGCGCTTGCGTTAGCAGGTTTAGCGGTGCCATTTAATGCACAAGCAGCCATGTTTTCAGGTGGTATGAAACAACTGCTCGCCATCGCATGTGCACTAAGTTTGCAACCAACTTTATTGATCTTTGATGAACCAACCGCGAATTTGGATCCGCTTGCCTCCTCACAAGTATTTCATCGGATCGAGGAATTGCATCGCACAGGGCAGAGCATGATCGTTATTGAACACAAATTTGATGCGCTGCTCTCTGCCATGGACACGGTTGTTTTGTTTGACGAAATGGGCACTATTCATCGTATAGGCCCTACAGTTTCCGTGTTGCAAGAAGAGTGGTCTTGGTTGATTGAAAAAGGAGTCGTGGCGCCGTTTAAGGCGGCGCCACGTGCCTTAGTTCTAAGTAGGGATGATAATGTCAAAGACTCCATACTTTTTCAGGACCGAAGGAAAAATCCTCTGGATACTCCCATCGCATTGGCGGCACGAGATATAACGATGCAATATCGAAAAAAAACGGTCTGGGAACATCTTGACTTTTCTATTAACGCAGGGGAACTTGTTGCTGTCGTGGGGCCAAATGGTGTCGGCAAATCGACGCTATTGCAAATCCTTGCAGGACTACAAAAACCGAGCCATGGTGAGGTTACTGTTTTTGATCACGCTTTAGTAAAAATGAAATCACGCGATCGTTTTGCTCGCTTAGCTTACTGTTTTCAAAATCCGGAATTTCAGTTTATTTATGAACGTGTGGGTGATGAACTTGCGAATCGTATAGTTGGTGATGAGGTACCCGAAGAGATCGCATCATTATTACAGGAATTTGGTTTGCAAGGTACAGAACAACATAGTCCATTTTCTTTAAGCCAAGGGCAAAAGCGACGCTTGTCTGTGGCATCGATGTTACGAACCGACCATGATGTGTTTTTGCTCGATGAGCCGACTTTCGGTCAAGATGCCAAAACACAACAGGCGATTATGGAACGTCTATATGCATTGCATGTGTCTGGTAAGACGATTGTCATGACGACGCATGATATGGATCTGGTGAAACAGTATGCGACGAAGGTTTTGGTATTAGCGCAAGGCAAACTCCTGTTTGAAGGTACGTGTGCGGAGCTCTTTCAGCGCAATGACGTGTTGCATAAGGCGCATTTGCTTGATGATACGACGCTTTACGATCACACGGCCGTGGTAGGTTTGTATGATCGTGATGAGATGACGGAGATCGG
>JAKACU010000068.1 GCA_021821185.1 Bacillota bacterium | reverse complement strand
TTGATGGCAAACTCATCGACATCTTCAATGAAGTACAAAATCTCATATCCTTTATCAAGCACAAGCTCAGTTTGCGGTAACTTTTCGATCCGATCGTACGTATCGCCTGCTGCGTAATAAATATATTTTTGATCTTCGGGCATGCGCGAAACGTATTCATCCAGGGTGACCAATTTCTTTTCCTTCGAAGAATAAAACATCAAGAGATCCTGCAAGACATCTTTATTACTGCCATAATCACTGTAAACTCCATACTTCAGTTGCGTACCAAATGATTGATAAAACGTCTCGAATTTCTCTCGCTCATCTTTTAGCATGCGTTGCAACTGACTTGTGATCTTACTCTTTATATTTTTCGCGATTAATGCCAATTGCTTGTCTTGTTGCAATATCTCTCTGGATATATTCAAAGACAAATCTTCCGAATCGACCATGCCTTTGACGAAACTATAATAATCCGGAAGAAGATCTGGAGATTTACTCATGATCAGCACTCCGTTTGAATACAGTTCCAATCCCTTTTCATATTCCTTAGTGTAGTAATCAAAGGGAGTATGCTCAGGGATATACAGGATGGCGTTATAACGTACAGCACCATCTACGCTGATATGGATATGTTGCAAAGGCTTATCAAAGCCGTAATGTTTCTCCATGTAAAAATTTTGATAATCTTCATCCGTCAGTTCATTTTTGTTCTTTCTCCAGATTGGTACCATGCTATTGACTGTCTGTTCCTCTTGATACTCCTCAAACTCACCTTCACTGCCGTCTTTTGGACGTCGATCGGTCACATCCATTTTGATCGGATAACGAATAAAATCAGAATATTTTTTGATAATCGATCGTAAGCGATACTCATCCAAATACTCATCAAAGTTCTCGTCTTCGGTACTCTCTTTAATTTTCAAAACGATTTCGGTGCCAACCGTATCCTTTTGATCAGGAACAATCGTATAGCCATCCGTACCGGAAGATTGCCACTTAAATGCTGTATCACTTCCCAAAGCTCTGCTCGTCACAGTGACTTCGTCTGCGACCATAAATGCCGAATAAAAACCCACACCAAACTGCCCAATGATGTCATGACCATCTTTCGCGTCATTATCACGCTTAAATGTTAAAGATCCACTTTGTGCAATGACTCCGAGGTTATTTTCCAGTTCCTCTTTGGACATGCCAATGCCAGTATCTGACACCACCAGCGTACGAGATTCCTTGTCAGCAACCACTTTTATGTAATAATTGTCTTGGTCAAAAACTAACGTAGTATCCGTCAGTGCCTTGTAGTAAATTTTGTCAATGGCATCGCTCGCATTGGAAATCAGTTCCCTCAAAAAAATTTCACGATGAGAATAAATCGAATGAATCATCATTTCTAATAATCGTTTGGATTCCGCTTTAAAAGGTGTTTTTTCCACAGTAACGACTCCTCTCAACCTGTCTCACAGCGTAAATTGTTAGCACTCATTAATACAGAGTGCTAATACTGTTTATTTTACATATCTTTTTGTTTTCGTCAATTTCATGTCTTCGTAACTCGGCACGTTGGAAAAAAGAGACTCGCACCAACAAAAAGCGTGCAAATCTCTTCCCTGCGTACAATTTAGTTGCGCCAATCATCCGTGCGAACTGGGCTAGCTTGCTGCAAACCATGGGTGTTAAAATCAGCGCCGTAACATGGTGTTCCTAGCTACTGGCGCCAAGATTCATCAAACGGCGCGTCAGCGGATATTGCTTTATTACTTTTATTCCCTCTGACCAAAAGAAAATGCTGCGGTTAACTTCGCCACATCAGGTGTCCCAAGTCCCGTTGCAGGATTGTAGATGGTTCCCTGCGTTCCAGTATAGTACAAATTATCGTTACTGGTACCCGTCGCATCAAGCGGCGTAAACGGTGAATTTGATTGCTCTGCAAATCGATAAATTTGCGGATTCCAAAAACCTACGCGTGCACCATTGCTTTCATTAATTAACGCCGCAATCCCATTTAACTGAGGAGCCACAAAGCTCGTGCCACCCCAGCCGACACTCCAGTTATCACCGCCAAATAACGTACTATAAACCGTATACCCGGTATCCGGATCACCATCCATAGAAATGTCAGGCATTGCTCGACCACCGTTACTCTGACCGGAAATAACCTCTGGATTCACATGAAACGTCCAACTGGTGTCATTATTCGTCGGCGTAAACCACTGCACTGCGTGAAAGTGATCGACACCGCTAACGCTCTGTTGATAGCTCGGTTCTGAAAAGATGTTGCTATACCCGCCATTGCTGCCACCTATAGCCAACTCAGCCCAAGTCTGTTCACTAGACGCTCCAAACTCCTTCCATAAAGGATAGAGATAATCGTAACCCCAGGCTCTCTCTTGAGGGATTGAAATTCCTAGTTGCTGGAAAATCATGCTGTCAGACGTCGGCAACGTGGTTCCACCAGCCGCAGTCACATAAGGACTATCTGCAGGATTTCCGACGCTAAGGTCTGTTGTACCGACATCGCTGACTGCTTGATACGCGCCGTAGTCACCAGTAGCAGCGAATGAGCTGATGCCTTGCGCCGCTGCTTCTTCAAATGCTTCATTAAAAGCTTGTGCATAATTGGGTGATTCTTGCCCCTGCGCGATAGAGGTACTTACGGCATCCTCACTCATACCCCAACTGGCAGAAAGTGATCCTACTTGATTGTCTGAAACAGCGCGAAAAAACGCATCGACAAAGCCATAGTCTGTATTGGGTGCCTGGTACACGATAATATTGGCATCCGGCGCCAAGGATCCAGATTGTTCAACATCCAATGTTGTCTCACCTGAACCAGCATTAAGGGACGGAGTACCCGCACCGCCATCTACGTTAATCAAGGAGATGCGGTTCTTGGATGGCACTTTAATTCCATAAGCTTTCCAATAAGCATAGGCATCATTTGGATTAAAACTTGCCATCGTCACAATGCCAAGTGTCTGTCCCTGACCAAGGTCGCCCTTTTGTTGAACAGGCGAAATATTATACAGCTGTTCAACACTTTGAGGAGATTCCCAGCCAACGGGAGTAGTGGATACCGTGCCTGTCGTATCAGCCAATGGCAATTTGTTGAGCAGTGGCGCGGGTGTCTTGGCGATGTTTGTGGCAAACGGCGCATAGTTTGATAACCCGAGTACAGCTAAGATCGGGCTCCCTAGATTGCCAGGAAGTTTCGGACTTTCCTTAGTCCCAAAAAACTTCTTCCCTTCCCATTGCATGTTTTGCAACACAACGCCGAAAGCCTGATTGACCTGACCGGCTGTTCCATTTAACGTAATATCCAGATTGTTTGGATATACTTGTGCAGAAATACCATAAATTTTAAAATAAGCTACTATAGCATCGATTACCAAAGGCGATTGACCATAAGCCTGAGCAAATTGCTGCGTCGTCAAAAATTTACGATAATTAGAACTATCTGGTGTAATTGTCTGGTGAATGTAGTGTGTTAATTGTGTTTGATTATTGGCGCGCAGGACAATGCTAACGGTTACAGGCTGATCAACAGGAAGATTTCCCATCACAGTTGCGCTTTTGGTAACAGAAGAACTAATACCCTGTGAAACCGTTTGAGCCGCCAAGGCCTGGTTCATCGAACTGGCAAATAAGAGACTGCTCGTAAAGAGAGTAGCGGTTATGCCCCCAAACCATGCATTTTTCTTATTCATACAGCACCCCCAAAATTTTAGACTATATCGAATTTCACCCGAAATATAGTCTATTTTTTTGGGAAATACAAGTAAACCATAATATCGAATCAGGATTAAGGAGATTACGAGAGCCTTTTTAAAGGACGCTCTGCAGGACCTTCCACAACAGCACCTTCAAGGCTAAATCGTGATCCATGGCAGGGGCAATCCCAAGTCTTATCCCCATTATTCCATGCAACTTCACATCCTAAGTGGGTGCAGGTCGTATCCACGACAATGACATGTCCGTCAAGGTCTTTGTAAGCCCCAACTCGCTTACCTTCATAGCTAACGATGTCGCCTTCATCCAAGCCTAAATCATCAACTTCACGTAATGGCAACTCAAACTTTCCTTGAATCAAATGGGCGACTACTTGGAGATTGGTCGAGAAAAATCGTTTAAGACTGGGATCTGCATAAAATCGTGAGGGTGAATATAATTCCCGATAGGGATTCTCGCGTCCTACAACGAGATCTCTTAGCAGAAGAGCCGCAACTACCCCTGATGTCATTCCCCACTTCTTATACCCCGTCGCAACAAGGATATCAGGATGAGCATGAGTCGCTTCCCCAATGTATGGCACCTTGTCCAATGTAAACAGGTCTTGTGCAGACCAGCGATAGCGGATCTCGGTCATACCTAGCACATCTTCTCCGAATGCGCGAAGTGCTTTGTAATGCTCCATCATATCAATGCCTTGCCCAGCGCGGTGCCCATCTCCACCAAGCAAAACCATAGATTCCCCATCTATATCAACAGAACGCAAAGATCTTGAAGGTGTTTTTTCCGCACTGATGTACATCCCACCAGGATAGGTTCCGTTCATATTACCCGCTATTACATAGGAACGTTCAGCATACATCCTAGAAGCATACAAACCTGGCAGATCAAAAAACGGAAAATGCGTACAAGAAAGCACTTTCTTTGCACGCACACGATGGCCTTCACGAGTAATAACCGATGGCTGCAGAGGATCATCGTCGTCTACCTTAATCGCCGTAGTGCCTTCATAGATCCGAACTCCATTTTTTATCATGTGATCAATCAGTGAAGTAAGGAAGCGAAGAGGATGGAACTGCCCTTGATCTTTCATCACAATGGCGTTTTGCACATCGACAGAAAAAGGGATCGCATCGACAAGCATGCCTGGTATACTGAGACGTTGATAAGCATCGTATTCCTTCTCAATTTGCTTTGCATATTGTTTTGTCGTGGCATATATATAAGCTTCTTCAGCATGAAATTGGCAATCTATGTGGAGTGCCTCAGCCGTCGTTTGGATAAACCGAAGTGCTTCCCTATTGGATTCATAATATTGTTTAGCTTTTATTTGCCCGAAGTGTTGTATCAGTTCGTCATAAAACAAGCTGTGTTGTGCGGTGATTTTCGCCGTCGTATGTCCTGTCGTACCACAAAGCAACTTATCTGCCTCCAACAAGGTTACCTGAACTCCCTCTTTGGAAAGCAAGTAAGCAGCCGTAATTCCCGTAATACCCCCTCCCACAACAACAACATCTGATTGGATATCCTCTTGCAATGGTTCGAACAATGTCGACTTTACCGAATCAATCCAATAGGCTTTCGACAATTTCGGTAAGATGGGTGAAGAACTATGATCGGACATACTCAGCCTCCCTTAAAAGATGCGAAACTACGCATCTCTGCAATAACACTAGGGTGGATGAAAATGTATTTTTTATACGCCTACATGCCTGTCAAATTAGACAGCAAAAAAACAACCCACACTCCAAAATTCGGAATATGGGTTACCTCAATGATGCCAGCGGTGACTTTTATACTGTAAAGGCAACTGTACTTAGGAGTTCGATGAATTTGTGGTAGCCGTGGTCGATGTTTTGGACGATGGCGTTTGCTGCAACAGTTTTGGCAACCGTTGATCAAGTTTTGCCATAACGTAGGCTTTTAGGTCTTGTTCCAGAGTTGTTAAGGGCACTTGCTTGGTGGCGGCGATTTGAGTGATGGACTGACCAGACTTCCTGTCAGCTGCGAGCTGATTGGGAGTGATGTGCAGTAATTTCGCTATTTCGGCCGTGAGTGCGTGACGTCCCGTTGCAACAAAACCGCGTTGTATTTTAACAGGAATTTTCCAATTCGTCTTAGTCACCAAAGTCGTGATTTTTTTATCCAGTCGATCTTTCAGTTTTATCGCGTGCGTTAGTTTGATTTTGCCGGATTGTACTGCTTTTTGCATAGGAGCCGTGATTGTTGCCTCCAATTGTGACACAAGATCCGTTTGGCTTACGCCGTGTGCTGTGGCAATTTGCGAAAGCGACTGTCCTTGATGGAGCAATGGCAATATCGCCTTAATTTTTATGCTTAGAATCTTTGCTGTATGGGCGATGACAACAAATTTTAAGTGTTCCAGAAGGTGTCGATGCCGAACTTTTACGGCGGTACTAGCTGGTGAGGTGACCGATGTGGGTGGAATGCTGCTCGGTGATGCGGCAAAAGCACCTTGTGCTGTTAGCGCCCATGGTGCTAAGCCTGCGGTTAATGCAAGCGTGACTGTGGCTATGGTGAGTTTTCGTTTGAGTGACAAGGTCAATCAGCTCCTTTGAAGATATTGATTCAACAGTGAGACAAGTTGAGCATAAAAGATTGACATTGAAATTTGCTTTAAAAGTTCTGCAGAAAGTGACACTGACAAACAACATATAGCTGGTCAAAATTGACTTTAAAATTGACCGTATCATTGTAATTCTTGAACAAGTTGTGGTAAAAGTGAAAGAGGTTATTGACTAAGCGGAATTTAATTTCCGTGGAAAAACGGATGATGAGCTTAAGACATTGAACCGTCATCCGTACGTATATGATTTGATTTTTTCTTACTAGAGTGAACCATCTGCTCGTGTCGATCGATTAAAACTGGGTGCCGTGGCAGGTAATGGTGAATCTGTCTTATAAAATATTAAGTAGATACTGTCAAAAAGAATGGCGTATTCTCGTTTGTCACTAGGAAAGGTAGGTTGTCTATGCGTCTGTTGATAATGGATGATGAGTATAAACTTTTGCGCGCTATAGAACAACTACTGCTTGAAAACAACTATGCTGTGGATACCGCACAAGACGGGGAAACAGGGCTTTATATGGCACAAACAGGTGTCTATGATGCCCTCTTGATCGATGTGATGATGCCTAAGATGTCTGGCCTCGAGGTGGTACGGATACTGCGGGCTGACAAAGATTCCACACCGATTTTGCTGCTTACTGCTAAAGATGCGATCGACGATCGCGTAGCGGGTTTGGATACGGGTGCTGATGACTACTTGACGAAACCTTTTGCACAAAAGGAACTTTTGGCGCGTATGCGAGCCATCACCAGGCGTAGTAAGGATGTGTTAGCCACAGAGACGCTTTCTGTTGGCGATGTATCGTTGGATCTGTCCAGTCGCGTAGTCATGGTGGGTGGCAAGCCATTATCTCTTACTGCAAAAGAGTTTCAATTGATGGAGTTATTTCTACGCCATGCAGGTCAGGTATTGCCCAAAGAACTTATCTTCGATCGTATTTGGGGTTTTGAGGGTCCATCAGACACGAACTCGGTCGAAATTTATGTGCATTTTCTGCGTAAAAAGATTGATTCTGTTACTAGCCAAAAAAGGGTGTGCATAATCGAAACTGTGCGTGGTGTGGGGTACGTCCTAAAGGAGGTGTAAAGTCATTTTTCATAGCGTCCGAGTCAAGCTGACAGCCCTTGTAGTTTCTGTAGTTCTATTGTTGTACCTTGTCTCGGCCATAACCATCTATGCTCTTATGCAACATGAAGTATTTCTTGAAGCCGATGCGTTGCTTCGTGTAGCGATAATGCGTCTGATCCACCCTGCCAAGATTCTTCTTACGAAGCCTTCGTTGCAAGAATTGCCCTCACGACTCAAACTTACTAATCGACTTTTACCCAGGCTCGCCTTTGTGCTTATTAAAAACCACAACGGTAGAATGGTTTTTGCTGTTCATACGCCGAATCCCATACCTAATCGAATTGCATCGCATCATATGGATTTTTATACTATGCATACAAGCGACGGTTTTAATCGGATCGTGGTCGCACCGGTTGAACGTTCTGATGGGGGTCTCATCGGATACGTCGAGGCTGGTATCCGTATTGATCGGGAACTTGATTTGCTAATAAAATTAAGAGTCATTATGACCGTGGTTGGCGTTTTGGGAGCGCTTGTGGCCTTGTTAGCAGGATTTCTCCTGTCAAAAAGGGCGCTTGCGCCGATTGCTCGTTCATGGCAGCGACAGCGGGAGTTTGTCGCTGATGCTTCTCATGAGATGCGTACACCGTTAGCTGTCATTCAGTCCAATCTTGACTTGGTACTCGGCCATACTAACGAAAGTGTACTAGACAACCTCGAGTGGCTCAATCACGCACAATATGAGGTTAGGCGTCTCAGCCACTTGACGCAAGATCTATTGACGTTGGCGCGCGCAGATTCTGAACAAACAGATATAAGACGGGAACCAGTGGATGTTTACGCCATCGTGCAACAGGTGGTAGAGATCATGGAACCGCTTGCGTTGGCCAAAAATATGTTGATGTCGCTGCAAAAAGAAGGGGATGTATACACCGACGGTACATACCGGATTCTCGGTGATGAGATGCGTATCGTACAACTGCTGATGATTCTAGTGGACAATGCGATCAAATATACATCACAAGGCGGACACATCGATATCGATGTGGTGCGTCTTCGAAAAATAGTACAAGTGCGGGTGACCGATACAGGTATAGGTATCGCTAAAGACGAGCAAAAACGGATTTTTGATCGCTTTTACCGATCGCGTGCTGCGCGTATCAATCCAGGTATGGGGCTGGGGCTTACGATCGCCTCATGGATTGTTGAGCAACATAAAGGCAAGATCGAAGTGCAAAGCGAACAAGGGAAAGGTTCTGTCTTTACTATCTTTCTTCCCGTGATGCCTTAACTATCCTATCCGATCCGATGAGCGTAATTGGCAAGAGTATTAAATGATTCCCTTCCTGCGATTTTGATCAACTTGTTTCGCAGGGTCTCCATCGAACTGGCTTTTATCTTCTCCGGTAAACACATTGGAAACAAAAGCGAAGAACGTTCTTAGGCTGCAGCCTCATGCTACAGGATGACGGAACTCTGAGTGAGTGTCGAGATTCAACCGCTCATTGAATTCAATTTCAAGCCATTACTCGACCATTCTTCGCGTCTTATTTGATATGCTGAACATTAAGGAATTATTTACCTAAATTCATGACCGAATGTTGTTCGCCTAAAGAAATCGGAAGTGTTTTTTACAAGTTCATGTATTTATAGCCCAAAAACCGAATAATTATGCAGTTTTGGGCATGTAGCGATCACAGTACCCAAAATCAACTCAGAACTCAACCCCAGCCTGGCACGGGGGCATTTCGTCAGCACCACTGTGCCATCTCCCTAATGACTTGTAAAAACTTCTTTTCATGAGGAATGGGATGGATGAAAATGACTTTTTTTATACGCCGACTTGTGTGTCAGTTATAGATACAGGCTTACTCGCTGCTTTTTTACGAAGTAAGAACGCAAAAGATATGAGGGCAAGACCGCTACAAACGATAAAAACAGCACGAAAGTTGAAAAGTTCTGCGATAAATCCGCCCATAATGCTTCCGAGCAAGGACCCGATATTGCCGGTATTACTAAATAATGTGGTAGCAGTACCTGGGGCCTCAGGTAGAAACTCCTGAAAATAACTCATTCCCACGCTGACAAGCATTGATATAAAGGTAGCACAAGAAATTTGCAACACGAGCACTTCCCAAGCCTGGTTTGCAAACGAAATCCCTGCATAGTAGATGGCACCAGATAAGCAACCCATCAACAAAAACAGACGTTTTCCGAGACGTTCGGCAACCGCGCCAAGA
>JAKACU010000067.1 GCA_021821185.1 Bacillota bacterium | reverse complement strand
ATGTGGAGGTGGCGGTCATGGCGGTCACGAAAGAAGAACTGTACAAGCTGATTGAGCGAATCGAGGACCCGATAGAATTGGAATCGGCGTATGTGGCGGTGAAGTCCATTGTGGAGCACGACGGCCAAGCGTGGTACTGGACGGAACGATGGCAGCGCGAGGAACGAGAAGCAGATGAGGAGAAGGCAAGCGGCCAACGAATCGGACCGATGAGCGCCACTGAAGCCCTTGCGATGTTGGACCGAATCATCGAGCAGAGCGAGAAGAACAGTTGATGGGATATGACATCGAGTTTTTGCCTCGCTTTCTGAAACACATGGCGGAACTCGATCCGGCATCTCAGAAGGCGGTACGAAAAGCCATCGGACTGTTGGTCGAGAATCCGCGACACCCCTCGTTGCGAACGAAACGTGTGCAAGGCACGGATTCTGTATATGAGGCATCGGCAAACATGGATATTCGCCTCACATGGGAGTACGCGCGTGACGACGTTCTCTTACTTCGAAACTGCGGTCACCACGACGACGCGCTCAAGCAACCATAACGCAATCGACAGACCACCCCAACTGGCGCACAGGCCTGTTTTTTGCTGCCCTCCAGTCGGTCCATCACTGCCCCAAGCGCCTATGCAAGCCCGCGGATAACACCATGCCTCCATCGATCACACCGAGTCTCCCTCGATCCACGAATTTGAGCGAAAGTTGACCGTTTTGGCGCGGCAAACGGTTTTGCGATTAGGTTGACGGAGAGGGGGGCAAGAGAGCAACTTGGTTCGAACGTGAAGGAAAGTTGACCGTTTAGGAGCGCCGATGAGTTCTACGATGGGGGTGAGCATGGAACTGCGTATACGGATACGTGCCGTCTCATATGAGAAAACTCATAGAAGGAAACGGTACATGGTGTATCGAGTCGATACACCATGAGCAAAAAACGGTGAGCAGTATCGGCCCGATACTGCTAGGAAGAAACTGGTGTGCTGTTGCGACATGAAACAGCATTAGGTATTGCTATCAAATATGTGACTAACGTGGAGTATGATTTAAATGAAATTCAATATATTGATCCGGGAACATTGCGCGAAAACGAGAAACAGGACTTGTATTGCGGCCCTGTCAGCCAAGAGAAGTTCGACTTTCTCAAAGGGCGCATTGCGGTCAACGGCATCGATCAACCCCTGAAGGTGCAGGCCAAGACGAATGTTATTCTGGGGGATCACACGCGTTGGAAGGTGGCCTTGGCGTTGCGCATTCCGGCTGTGCCTTTCGTGTTCCTGGACGTGGATGTGGATGTGGATGTGGACGACGAGACGGCGGAGAACATTCTGGCTGAGGACAACAAAGTGAGCAAAACAGACGAGAAAGATCTCATCAAGCTCCTACACTGATTTGAACGGGGGCGAGAGATGTATGGAGTGGAGTCAGGACAGCATCTTAACAACCGGCACGGAGTTGCAAGTCAATCGGAGATTGCCGCAAGCATCGCACGCATGGATGTCCCGGATGATGTGGTGCAACTCTTGGAAGAGTTGGCGAGACTTCTGGAGCTTTATACAGACAGGGTGAACCGGATGATTGCCCTGACTTCTATTGGGGAAGATGAAACTCTGAGGGGGACGGTCTCTATCATCTGGCCAACAACCCCAGAAAAGAGGATGAGAAGGCGTTACTCGACCACCTCTCGACATGCCCACGCCACCATGTGGACGATCCCGACGCGCCCAAGTCCTCCAGAACGGGCACAGAGTCGGGGGTGATCCGTGGCCGAAACAAAAAGGGAGAAGAGACGATCATCCTGAGCGTCGATCTGTTTCCCACGCGCTCTAGAACGAAGAAATCACTGTTTTCCGCAAGAGAGGAGGAAGGCCCGGAGGTTCGCCAGCTAAAAAACCCCGGAACGGTCGAAATAGGTGGGGGAAATGGCCGATCGGAAACGGTGTGACTCAGGAGTTTGCAGTCCTACGTGTACAGCAATCCCGTATGTTCACCTTGGGTTGGTCGCTCCTGCGGCGCTGTGCCTTGCGCTTGGGTGAGGAACTCGCGCACAAGGGCGCAATCGACGCGGCGTACGATGTGTTCTTTCTCACGCGCTACGAGGTGGGATCCGAATGCCAGAGTGCATCTTCGGATGATCTGCGTCAGATAGTGCAGTCGCGAAGAGCGGAGTGGGAAAGACAGAGGCGACTGATACCGCCACCTGAGATCGGGATGGCTCCAGGACCGATTCGAAAGATCCTCGCAGAGGCGTTCGTATCGACGTAGGAGGCCCATCATTCGTCGAATGCCACCATCATGGGTCTTGCGGCGAGCCCTGGGCGATCGGTCGGTCGCGTACATGTTGTACTGGGTCCGCATGATTTCGATCGCTTCCAGCCGGGCGAGGTGCTAGTTGCCAGGGCCACGGCTCTCGCCTGGACCCCACTGTTTTCTCGTGCCGCGGCGGTGGTTACGGATGGAGGTACTCTGGCTGCCCACATTGCTAGGGAGTACTGCATCCCAGCCGTTGTGGGCACCGGCAATGCGACTGCCCAACTTCGTGACGGGCAGATGGTCCAAGTCGATGGCAGCAGGGGAACCGTTGAGATCTTAGGCTGAATGATCACAGTGCGGCGTGAAGTGAGTAGCGGACACAGGCGTATACGTCAGACGGATCATTCCGACTGAAAGCGACTCATCTGTCGCAGTCAGCGACATGAACGGCGGCCGGGCTATACTGTCTCCAGAAAAGTGTGTTGAGAGTTGGTGGTATTCCTATCTCCAGTCTAACCCACGTGACTATGATTTAAGGGGCCGGTCTCGTTCATTATGACTAGATGACATTGTCAGTGGGAAAAACGCCGACAAACAATGCAAGCAGCAACAGTCTAATATGACGCGGTTTATATGGGGTTCACTGGTGTTCACCCTGCACATCACAACCTAGCTTCGGCCCGAATTCACCCTATCTGGCACGGCTACATTGTCGCATGAGCAACGCAAGACCGCGTTACCACTGTCCCACGTCACGATAGGTTTGCGCCCGCAGATCTGGGCGGGTGGACTTTCACCACATGATTATCGACGACTTTCAAGTCGCAATTCCCTGGTACTCCAAAGATAGGGATAAAAATAACGAGGTACAGAAAACATCGGCTGCGTAGTTTCCTTGTGGTTTGAAAAAGCCGACCATTCAACCCAATATATCGCTCGTTTAGTAAGAGCCGCATCGGTCGTTTCTTGTTCAGAGCCATCGCTTGTTGCGTAAAGGCTCCTGAGTTAAACTGGCGCTGCTTATGGTTCGTATAAGCATAATCTCTCTTGTAAACCTTCTAAGACTTCTTCCGGCACTTCCCTGACCTTGATATCGTCACCTAGGAAAAATATCCAGTTTGTTATTTCGGCCAATTCCTCGGGGATATTAATATCGATAAAAGCCTTGAGAATGGCTGTGGTTTGGTAAGGGTTCGTATAGGAAATTGAAATTTTTAAAGGATGATATTTTTTGAACTGGGCAATCGCTTTTGGACCAAGTTCAAGGACAACGTTGATTACTTCTTCTTGCTTGCTTAGTTTTTCTAAAATCTCTTTCTTACTTAATCTCTTTTTCATCTGATAGGGTTCAACATTGGTGAGATAATCAACAGGAAAAATCTGATTCGTCTCTTCCTTTAAATTAAAGCCTTCAATCAGCCAAAGGCTTTTTTCGCGATAAAGGTGCAAGAGATAAATTGGATAAGACTTGATTACCTTCTCCTCTGTGATGGTAATAAATAAATATCTATCCAAAAGAAGGATGCGGATGAGTTTTTCTAACATTGGATGAGGGAGGTCTGAAAGATCAAGCAGATCGGGATTATGGGGATTGGTCCCTTCAAAAAGCAAGATTTGATTTAAAAGAACAAGGTCATCTTGCTGGTTTTCTGAGATGAGTCCTAGTAGTTTTTCAGCTAAAGACTGACGACTCTTTAGATAGGGGAGTTGTTGATTTCTTGTGGCCATAAAGGCAATAAAAAGAGATTTGACCTCATTATCGGTAAAGCGAACAACAGGCAGGACAGAGTTTTGCATGACAAAATATCCCCCATCCCTTCCAACTTCAGCGACAAGAGGCATCCCCATGGCCTCAATTTCCCTGATATCTCTAATAGCTGTCGAACGAGAAATGTTAAATTCCCGCATGATTTCAGAAATTGTAAAGCGGGCGCGGTTGTTGATATACCGCATGATGATGTTAATCCGTTCAACTCTTTTCATCGGAACTCCTAAACAGTATCATTTTTTGACATAATTTATGGCTAATATATACCCGTCAAATGAATAGCACAAGTAATTTGATAAATTTTGAAAATACGGAGGTTTTGAATATGGCGGATTATACTCTGGAAGAAAAGGACAGCTTTACTGTTGTAGGTCTTGGAACTGAACTTAAGAGCCATTACACAGACTTTGCTGGCTTAAACAAGGAAAAGGCAGCCTTTTGGCAAGCCGTCAGCCAAGATGGAAGGCTTGACACTTTGAAAGCCATGGCCGCAAATGACTACGTTTTTGCCGTGAACGAAGCGGTGAATAACAAGATGATGCATTATGCTGGCGTCATGACAGAGGCATCGGCGCCAGGAGAAGCCAGAGTGATCCAATTTCCTAAGGGGGAATACCTGATTGTTAAAGGTGAAGGGAAGACGGCTGATGAATTGAGCAATCAGCTTGCTGGCCTTGCCTTTGGTCACGTGCTGCCAGGGGCAAATTTCGCCTATGTTGGTGGGCCCAATGCAACGGTTGAAACGGGGCAGCGAAATGGCTTGGTTTTTGGCGAAATGTGGATTCCTGTTGTAAGGAAATAATGAGGCAAAAGGAGCCGTGGAAATGTCGTATATCGTTGATTTTAAAAATGTCTCGACGGTTGGTCTTGAATCTTCACCCGTAGCAGAAGCTCTTTCTGGTTTACGTGCTAATGAAGCACGTTACTTTACGAACAAATATAAGCACGAATTTACGGTTGTACCATCAAGCGAAAGCCAGGAGACCCTTGATTATGTGAAGCGAGTTTTGAAAGAAGAACGTGATATTGAGTTTGCGGCGAAACCTTTAGAAACGTCGCGTTTTCAAGTGGAAAATATTAAATTTGCCTACGTCTTTTATGAGGATGGCCTTGTGGTCAACGTCATGTATACGGTCGATGACTCGAAGAAGCGGGCCGTTGGTTTTAAGCTTTCTGAAGGGATGGAGGTACCAAAGGAGTTGGAAGGGAAGTTTAAGTTTGCCAGGCATAAGTCTAAACTAGCTGGAACCATTCGGGGCTCGTTTTTTATACTCAAAGGGGAATTTTAAAGTAAGAACGAGCGCAATTGGAGGAAGCCAGCCTTTCAACCGTTAATCTATCAGCCTTAAGCAGACTGGTTTGCGCAACCATATGATCGCCAGCGTGCGAAAAAGATTCGCGATTCTAATTTGGGCCGCCACGTGTTCCGTGGCGGACACAGATGTAGATCTATAATCCCTTGAATTGGGCGCGTCCCATCCAAAAAACTACGAGGAATGCCAGAACGGCCGGAATGAGATCCCAGAGCAAGGCATGCGTGACCGAATAGGAGAGTGCCGACGATAGCTTGGTGAGAATGAAAGCAGGAATCTGTGTGCGTGTCGTCGGTGACAACATGGCATGCGGATCCATCTTGGCAAATCTGCCAAGTGTGATTCCGGATCCCGAGAAGACCGCGACAAGTTTGGTGTGAAATATGTTTTTTTGCAGGGCGCCAAAGGCGACGATACCTGGCGATCAGGATAAACGTGACGATTCCGACCGGCGCGATCTCTGGGTACTACATCGAAAATGATTGTGAAGGCAATCGGCATGCCCGCCATTTCAGTCATGAGATAGGCCGCTGTAATCCAAACGATTTTGTCGAGTCCACCTTACTCCTGCATATCGTATAGATTCAGTTGCTGATATGCAGAGCAGGTTGGAAGGCAGACAGTAGGAACCACCTTTATGTCATCGTCACGGTCGCCAGGAACGCTTGGCAACCTGCGCGCGTTGGCGCCCCTGAAAACGGAGCGTCGGACGTCACCTTGAAATCGCGCTCCCCTGGAATGACAGGGAGGGTGCGTGTTTCTCCCCCTGTTTGACAAGCATGTCGTCTGTCATGCTCGCTAGGTCATAGGCGACGGAACCCCCCCACTCCTCTTGCGCGCAACTCGCATCGATGGCGTCCGGCCAGCTGTCCGCGATCGCCTGGCGCACTGGATCCACGCGATAGTCGAGTACAAAATCCGGAATACGCCGCCGGATCGCGTCTGCGATTTCCTCCGGCGCAACGCTCATGGCCGTGATGTTGAACGCGTTGCGGTGCTTCAGTCTTGCCGCATCCGTCTCCATCAGCGTGATGACCGCCTTCAGCGCGTCGGGCATGTACATCATGTCCAGGTGCGTTCCCTGCGCGATATCTGCAATCACAATGTTGACTTTGACGTTTATTTTGTATTAGCGTATGTATTTCGTATCCTCGTACGGGAGCGTGACATGAGATGGCTACGGCCCAAGACATCATGATTCACGATGTGATTGGCGTTCGACCCGATATGAGCATCCGAGACATGCTGATCCTCTTTGCGGATCGCAAAGTGAGCGGGGTTCCGGTGCTGGAAGACAAAACACGGCTCGTTGGCGTGGAGGAAGTCGCAAACCGGCTCAAAATCACACCGCGCACTCTTCATTATTATGAAGAAATGGGATTGATTCAGCCTTCCGCTCATACCGAGGGCGGCCACCGCCTGTACGATGAAGCGGCCATCGCCAAATTGCAGTCCATCCGGCAGTTGAAAGATCATCTTGGGTATTCACTGCTGGAGATTCGTTCGATTCTCGACGCCGAGACCAGTCTGGAGCGACTCAAATCTTCGTACTTTGGCGATGAGTCACATGCAGAAAAAATGCGGATCCTCGAAGAATCGGTGGAACTCTTGCAAGGAATTGTAGACACCATCGACGAGAAACGGGAGAAACTCCACGCGATGCGCGACCAGTATGAAGCGCGTCTCATGAAAGCGCGAAGTTTGCGTGCGCAACGTCTATTTGGAGATTGAACATGATGTAAAACGCTGTTTTACTGTGCCAACAACTAAATGTTAACGTTGACGTTTAGTTTGTGTAACGATAAAATACTACCAAACAGAGATGAGAAAGGAGGTTGGTGCAATGGTCGACCATGGGCGGAAGTGGTGGATTCTCTCTGTGACGAGCTTGGGCGCGTTACTCAGTGCGCTCAATTTCAGCACACTCATCATCGCGCTTCCTTATCTCATTCGCGGGTTGCATGCCTCCCTGCTGCAAGCGATGTGGATCATGTTCGCCTACATGGTGGCCCAAACGGTGACGGTGTTGATGGCCGGGAGTCTCGCGGACCTGTTTGGGCGACGCAAGCTGTATCTGACGGGTATGGTTGTCTTTACCATCATATCGTTGGTAGCAGGGTATGCCCCGACTGCCTCCTGGTTAATTTTTTGGCGGGTTTTGCAAGGTATAGCGGGGGCGCTCATTATGGCGAACAGCACAGCGATCGTTGCGGAAGTGTTTCCAAAGGAAGAACTGGGGCGTGCGCTCGGAATCAATGTGATGGTTGTGGCAGTCGGTCAAATTATCGGTCCAGTACTGGGCGGCTGGTTGACGGTTGCATTCGGGTGGTCGTGGACGTTCTGGTTCAACGTGCCTTTTGGACTCGCGGCGGTTGTCTGGGGAATGCTGGCGATGGGATACCGGGATGCGGATGCCAAACGAGGTCGACGGGTCATTGATACGTGGGGAATCGCGACGTATGTAGTCGCGGTCACCGGTCTGCTTATGGCGCTGACTTGGGGCGCAATCCAGTCGTGGACGGATGCGGTGGTATGGGTTGGCGGGCTCTCGTTTATGGTTTTTTTCCCACTCTGGCTATGGATCGAACAACGGCGCCCACAACCACTTCTGCACATGCCGTTGTTTCGCAATCGCGAGTTTTCACTCGGGATGGCGTCAGCGACACTGAACGCGATTGCACGGATGGCCGTGATGTTCATGCTGATTTTCTATTTTCAGGGAGCGAAAGGAGACAATGCTCTTGAGGCGGGAATTTTGTCGATTCCGCTGGCAGCGGGCATGTTGATGGTGGCGCCATTTTCCGGATGGCTCGGTGACCGCTACGGGGTCGCGGCGCCTGCAACGGGAGGGCTCTTTTTAACATTGGTTGGACTCGTGGGGCTGGCGGTAGACATCAGTCTGACGACGCCGTACTGGCAGTTAGCGCTATGGATGGCGATTGTGGGTATAGGGTCTGGTTTCTTCAACTCCCCGAATACGAGCAGCGTGATGAAGGAGGCCGGACCGAAGTATCGAGGGGAGGCGTCGGGAATCCGTTCTCTTATGAGCAACACGGGGATGATGGTAAGCATTGCCTTCACGATTCCGCTTGTGACGAGCAGCATTCCGCGACAGGCGATGCTCGCGATCTTCTCGGGCACGGAAGTTGGGCTTCGCGGCTCGACCGCGTCGCTGCAGGGGTTTATCGACGGACTGCATCTGGCGTTTTGGGTGATGGCGATCATCCAGTTGATTGCGACGGTCGTTTCGGGATTGCGCGGTCTGCGGAGGGAGGTGAAGACGGCGATAAAACCGATCGCAACGCGGGAATAGGGCATGAAACAGCGATACCCATGAGGGAGTGTGGCGACGATGGATTTGAGATTGGATAGGGAGCGGACGGCCTTGGTCGTGATTGATTTGCAAATGGGGATCGTGACATTGACGGGTCAACCCTATGCCACGAAAACGGTGGTGGAACGAGCGGGGCAACTAACCGCCGCGTTTCGTGCTGCCGGCGCGTTTGTCGTACTCGTAAACGTTGGCTCGCGAGACGGCAAGGATATGCTTCGACCGGTGACCGACCAAGTCCTGCCGAGGCGGGAGATGTCTTCCGACTTTACGAGATTGGTTCCAGAACTGCAGGTACAGGACACGGATCATCTCGTGACGAAACACCAGTGGGGTGCGTTTTATGGTACGGATCTCGACCTCCAATTGCGCAGGCGGGGCATTGATACGATCGTGTTGTCCGGGATCTCGACGAACATTGGGGTCGAGACGACGGCGCGCGAGGCGTTTTCGCACAACTACCAACAAGTGTTTGCGCAAGATGCGATGACCGCTCAATCCAAGGAAGAGCATGATCACACCGTCAAGTACATTTTTCCGCGCATCGGGCGTGTACGCAGCACAGAGGAGATCATCGCGGCGCTGCAGCGGTAAGATGATGTGGCGTTTGAACGAAATGAAGGATTTGATTTCCAGACAATCTCCATGATATCGATTACTACATCATGGTACGCACCCGACAACAAACAACGCGGGGGCATGTGACAACGCATCCCCCCGCGTAATCAAAATGAACACACCTTCTCCATGATTCTTATCGGGGTAGTTGTTATAACGATGGATCTTACCTCCTTATTCGCTCGATACAACGATGATCTATGTGAAGGCGGCACGCAGTGATTTGCAACAGGTCATGGAAATGATTGCGTGAACATAATGGAGTCTCGCTGATTGCGGTTTTCATTCCATTCTTCGGCATAGGTTGTGCGGCGGCGATCCACTGTAGGAGATCGCCCATCCCTCTGTTCCAGGATTGCGCATTGTGCAGGGCCGGTATATTGTATAGCTAACCTAATCATTACCGTGGAGGTGAACGTGGCATGGGAATGCCGATGGGTCGTGGCAGCGGCGGAGGTGGAGGAATGTGGGGGGCACACAGCTGGCAGAT
>JAKACU010000003.1 GCA_021821185.1 Bacillota bacterium | reverse complement strand
TTTATTGGTATGCAATTTTTGCCCGGGTTTTGCTCAGTTGGTTTCCAAACGTGCAGTCTACTGCGCTAGGACGCTTTTTTATCAACATCACAGAACCTTATCTCGCACCCTTTCGCAGGCTGATTCCGCCTCTCAATTTGGGTGGGGGCTATTTGGACTTGTCTGTTATCGTTGCTGTGATATTGTATATGTTTGTGGATAATGGCATCCTGTGGGTCATGCAAATGATCTTGAATGCGCTTGGTGTGCAGTAAGATGAATGACGTAACGTGGGTGCAAATTCGGCCTTTTGAGCAAGCTTTTGTTCGCCAGTTGAATGATCGTGCCAATCGCGTGGATGATCGACGGTCGTATGTAACCGATTTTCTTACACCGAGGGAACAAGTTATTGCAGAACACATCGCTCGAGCCAATGGCTTGTCAAGTCTTTCGTTTGGCGGTTATGAGCAAGCGGAGCGTCGTCGCGTGCTGTTTTACGATGGCCGTGAAGAAGATCTGCCTGGCATGGCATCATATGCTGTTTCTTGCCTCATGGCGACGAGTAAGCGCGGATCCGCACCACTTCGTCATAGTGATTATCTCGGATCACTTTTAGGTCTTGGCATTAAGCGCGACAAGTTGGGCGATCTTGTTCTATTTGATGGCGGTGTATACGCTTTTTGCACGGCGGATATGGCGGGCGTACTTCTGCAAGAATGGTCCGAAGCCGGACGGACGCGTCTAACGGTGCGATTGATCACAGCAATTCATGAACATGATTTCACGCCGCCCTCCATCGAAAAACTGACGGTGACAATGCAGAGTTTACGGTTAGATGCGTTAGTTGCGCATGCTTTTTCTTTATCTCGCACTAAAGTTGTAGAACCGATTAAAGCAGGCTTGGTGCAATTGAATTTTACCGTTTGCTCAGATCCTGCGGCAGCCATTTCACCGGGTGATGTCTTGTCGTTTCGGGGTCACGGACGAGCTCGTGTGGTAGAGATTGGCGGTAATAGTCGAAGTGGGCGTATTTTTGTGACGATAGGCCGCTATCGGTAAAAACAGAAAAAGGAATTTCGTCGGGTTCTGTCGAAAAAACAAGTGGACAGGTATAAGTTCGAAAAGAGAACCGTATAGCGGGGGGTAGAGTCTGGTGCCTTTAACACCACTCGATATTCATAACAAAGAGTTTAAGCGATCGTTGCGCGGATACAATGAAGATGAGGTCAATGATTTTTTAGATCGAGTTATTAAAGATTATGAAGTCTTGATCCGCCAAAACAAAGAGCTTGAAGAACGCGTGCAACACACAGAAGATCAGATTAAACAATTCAAAGCGATGGAAGATTCTTTGGGTAAGTCGATCATGCTTGCGCAAGAAACGGCTGAAGAATTAAAGCAAAACGCGAGAAAAGAAGCGCAACTCGTGATTCGTGAGGCAGAGAAAAATGCTGATCGCATTGTACAAGATGCTTTGAACAAAGCGCGAAGAACGGCATTGGATTTGGATGAAGTAAAAAAACAAGCGGCGATTTTTCGTGCGCGTTTACGTTCACTATTGCAGGCACAAGGTGAATTGCTTGATTCCGTGGAGTGGGATGAGGTTGCCGGCGATCGCACTGACTCGTAAGATGACGACTGTGCGGGAATCCTTTAAGGACTTTGTTACGTCACAACGGATGTCTGCGCCCCTTTGGGATGCGGGCATTTTTTTGTTCAATAAGGAGGAGTAAGCGTGGATTATGATAAGACGTTAAATCTGCCTGAGACGGAGTTCCCGATGCGTGGAAACCTTCCACAAAAGGAACCGCAGATTCTTGCACGATGGAAGGACATGCATCTGTATGATATGGTGCAAAAAACGAAGCAAGGAAAGCGCAAATTTATTTTGCACGATGGACCACCGTACGCCAACGGTGACACACACTTGGGTCATGCATTAAACAAGATTTTGAAAGATATTATCGTAAAGTCAAAAAGCATGGCGGGTTACGATGCTCCGTACGTGCCCGGTTGGGACACGCACGGGTTGCCGATTGAAAACGCGATTATCAAGTCCCAAAAGTTGAATCGTCATGAGCTTGGTGTTCTTTCGTTTCGTGAGGCATGCGCCGCCTATGCTCGCAAATTTGTTGATTTGCAAAAAGGACAATTTGAGCGTTTTGGCGTACGCGGGGATTTTGATCATCCTTATGTCACGATGGATAATGACTATGAGGCCGAACAAATTCGCGTGTTTGGTGCGATGGCCGAACGTGGGTACATTTATAAAGGATTAAAACCTGTGTATTGGTGTCCGAGTTGTGAGACAGCTTTAGCTGAGGCAGAAATTGAGTATGAAAACAAAGTGTCACTATCAATCTATATTGCTTTTGAAGTAAAGGATGGCAAAGGCATCTTACCGAATGATGCAGAGATCGTAATTTGGACGACTACACCTTGGACGATTCCAGCCAACGTGGCGATTGCTGTTGGCTCTGATTTTTCTTATGTATTGGTTGAAATCGATGGAAGAAAGCTCGTCGTAGCCGAAAAATTGCTGGATACCTTTCTGAAAGAAATCGGACAGTCGCAAACGGCTCCTAAAAAACTATCTGAGTTCACCGGCGAACAACTTGAACATGTGGTTGCTAAGCACCCTTTGTATGATCGTGATTCCGTGGTTATTTTGGGTGACCACGTAACGCTGGAAGCCGGCACAGGAGCGGTTCATACAGCGCCGGGTCATGGTATGGACGATTATCTTGTGAGCCTTCGTTATAATTTGCAAGTACTTGCTCCACTTGATCATAAAGCGCGGTTTACAGATCAAGCACAACCCTACACAGGTCAATTTTATGAAAAGGCAAATCCTGTAATATTAGAGGACTTAAAGCAACGTGGAAGGTTGCTTGGTGAAGGCAAGTTAGCTCACCAATATCCACATTGTTGGCGTTGTAAAAACCCTGTGATTTATCGTGCCACAGAACAATGGTTTGCGTCGATTGAAAAGTTTCGTGAAGCTATGCTTGAACAAATTGAACAGGTCGACTGGGCAATCCCATGGGGTAAAATTCGCCTGCACAATATGGTGGCTGATCGCACAGACTGGTGTATTTCGAGACAACGCACATGGGGTGTTCCAATTCCTGCCTTTTATTGCGAGGATTGTGGAGAGTCCATCTTGACGGTACAAACCATTGAACATGTTGCTCGGGTGTTTCATGAACATGGATCACAAGCGTGGTGGGCCATGGATGCCTCGGCGTTGTTGCCGGAAGGGTTTCGTTGCGCATGTGGCAGTACAACATTTCGTAAAGAGCAAGACATCATGGATGTGTGGTTTGATTCAGGGTCAAGCCACATGTCCGTCTTGCGGCAACGAAAAGAACTTTCCTGGCCAGCGGATTTGTATATTGAAGGGTCTGACCAATATCGCGGTTGGTTTAACTCATCTTTGTCGACGTCCGTTGCCGTCACAGGGCAAGCACCTTATCGACAAGTACTATCACATGGATTTACGCTTGATGGCGAAGGACGCAAAATGTCGAAGAGTCTCGGTAATGGGATCGATCCTTTAAAAGTCATTGATCAGATGGGTGCTGATATTTTACGACTTTGGGTGTCTTCGGTCGATTATCGTGCGGACGTTCGCATTTCTAATGCGATCTTAAAACAAGTTTCTGAAGTATATCGTAAGATTCGCAATACGTTGCGGTTTTTATTAGGGAACTTGGCTGATTTTACGCCTTCAAACCGAGTCGCTTATCAAGGTTTACGTGAGATCGATCGATATATTCTTGATCGCTTAGCGCGTGTACAGGAACGCTGCTTTGAAGCTTATGAGCAATACGAATTTCACGTGGTGTACCATGCGATACAAAATTTTTGTGCTAATGATTTGTCAAGTTTCTACCTAGACGTGGCTAAAGATACGCTTTATGTCGAGAATGCTGATGCGCTTTCACGCCGCTGTGTACAAACCGTACTTGCTGAGTGCTTGCGGGTCTTGACGGAACTGATTGCGCCCATCTTAACGTTTACGGCTGATGAAGTTTGGAGTTATGGCCATGACAAAGCGGTACCGAGCATTCAAATGACCGAGTGGGAAAAGCTTCCCAAAGAATACCGCGACGATGAACTCAAACATGCATGGGATCGTTTGTTGGTGTTACGAGATGCTGTTTTACAAGCCCTTGAAGGAGCACGTCAAGCTAAGATGATCGGTCAATCGCTGGCGGCTCGTGTTGATTTGTATCAAGTGGCTGATTATGAGCACATCGCACCCTATCGAGATGAGTTGCGTGATTTGCTGATTGTGTCGGAGGTTTATTTACATGATCAAGAAGAAACAGCACCTCTAGATGCTGTGAAAACTGATGTGGCGGCGATAACCGTAGGTGCAGCAGAGGGTGAAAAGTGCGCTCGTTGCTGGCACATCACGAATGATATTGGCGTAGACAGGGAACATTCTGATGTTTGTGGTCGCTGTGCAGAGATTTTGCACCAACTTTAGGTTCAAGATAAGATTAGGGGAAGCTTAGTGATGCTTCCCCTATCTTTAGATAAATTGTGTCACAAGAACAAACAAAAGGCCGATCAAGCCGACGATCACAAAGTACGACGTAAATCCCAAGACATCATTATAGAGATACTTGACGGCGAAACTGCTGACCACTTCGATGCCGGCAATCCAGATGAGCATGGTACCTAGCGATCGAAACCATCGTCGTCCCATACCAAAACCCCTTTCTGTCATGTCTTACTATCCCACCCGTTTGGACTATTGACAACCTATATTTGATGGCAGGCTATGAACTTCTTTTGACAAGCATATGGTGATGCACCTAGGAAACACTATCTTGGTAAAAACATGGTGTGAGTTTTATCATCAGGGGGACTGTTCATGAATGCTATGGATCGATTTGAACAAGAGCGTCAAGCGTTGATCGATGAACGCAATCTCTTACAAAAAAAACTACAGGAAAATGAATCCTACGGCTTGGATCATGCTATGAATGATGCAATTGGTGAATTGTCCGGCTATGATCAACATCCAGCCGACATCGCGACAGAGATGTACGAACGGGCAAAGGACATTAGTTTACGTGAACATGATTTGGTACGACTTGAACAACTAGAGACAGCTTTGTCGCACTTTGTAGATGGCACATACGGGACGTGTGATCGTTGCCATCAACCGATCGAACGGATGCGTTTGTCAGCTCAACCTGCTGCACTTCTTTGCATTCGGTGTGAAGAAAAAAAGGATCATAAGACGCAACCTCATGATCGGCCGATTGAGGAAGAAGTGTTGTACCCACCATTTGCGCGAACGAACTTGGATTTCACGGATCAGACAGGTTTTGATGGGGAAGATGCCTGGCAGGCCGTAGCTGCCATGAATAATCGTCATGGCGATCCTGAATCGTCCATCGATGAGGAACTTTACTCCGAAGGCGGCGGGTATGTGGATGAAATGGATCAAATCTCAAATGTTCAGTATAAAGCACAACTACCAGACTGATTGCTTATGGTGACTTGTCCCTAGCGATTGTCTCATGGTACCATGTGGCAAGGTGAGGGGGCGCGAATCAAACTTGGTGTATCTCATCGGTCTATTGGTCTTCGTTCTTGATCAGGTAATTAAATGGATCGTTGCTAGCCACGTGGCGGTTGACACAGGCTTTCCCATTTTGCATGGGGTCCTTGAAATTCTTTATGTGCGTAACACAGGTGCTGCATTTAGCATCTTGACAAATCAGCGGATTATCCTGGTTGTTATCGCTGTGATTGTTGTATTACTTGTTATTTTTGTTGATCGTAAATTTGCTTCTGGCAAGTTGTCCTTACAAATACCGCTAGGCATGTTACTTGGCGGTGCCGTGGGCAATCTTTTCGATCGCGTGGTACACGGTTATGTGATCGACTATGTGTATGTGCAGGCGATTCACTTTCCTGTGTTTAATTTGGCGGACAGCGCCATTGTGGTGGCGATGATTTTACTCGTTATTCGTTCATGGAAAAGCCATGAGACTGAGGTTCTCGACAAAGGAGGCGACGATCATGAATCAAAAACCTCTTGATGGTAACCTTGATTCTCTAGACATTTTCGATGAGGATGCAGCGCATGAGCAAGTCGTAACGTTTACCGTGCAACAAGACCATTCAGGAATGCGTATCGATAAGTATCTAGCTGATGTATCTGATTTGTCACGGACATACCTTCAAACATTGTTAGACCAAGGGAATATCACGATTGGCGCGTTACGTGTTCGGCACAGCAGTAAAAAAGTGTATGAGAACGACCGCGTCACTGTCCATATTCCGGCGCCTTTCGCGATTGACGTCACGCCAGAAGATATTGATCTTACTATCGTGTTTGAAGATGAGGATTTGGTTGTTGTCAATAAGCCTAGAGGTATGGTTGCGCACCCAGGAGCTGGGCATACAAAAGGAACGCTCGTTTCCGCCTTGCTCTTTCATGTCAACAATCTATCTGGCATCGGTGGCGCCATACGCCCGGGCATCGTGCATCGAATCGATAAGGATACAAGTGGCCTACTGGTTGTAGCAAAAACGGACCTTGCGCACCACAGCTTAAGCGAGCAGTTGCGTGAACACTCTGTGGTTCGCGTTTATGAAGCTCTTGTTCACGGACAGATCAACCATGTGACAGGAGTAATTGATGCACCGATCGGTCGAGATTCGAAAAAGAGGCAGCAGATGGCCGTGGTTCCTGACAACATGGGTAAGGATGCTATCACGCATTTTCGCGTTATGCAAAGGTTTACCTCCTATACGCACGTGGAGTTGCGTTTGGAAACAGGCAGAACACATCAGATTCGTGTGCATATGGCTTATATAGGTCATCCGGTTGCGGGTGATCCGGTCTATACGAAGCAGGATCCACTGCATCTGGAAGGTCAATTTTTGCATGCAAAAACACTGGGTTTTGTGCATCCACGAACGCAAGAAAGTCTACTATTTCACGCCTCTTTGCCACCTTGTTTACAACAGGTACTTGATGAACTGATGCGGCGAGATGATTTATCGACGGGCGGTCTATAACACGATGATTGACCCTGTTCCGGGGCTTTGTTATAATGAAAAAAATTATGGGTCCTTTAAGCAAGTACAGAGAGACTTGCAAGGAAACGGCGACATGATATGCGTAGCATTATTTTGGCGTATCTTGAGGGCTACCTTCCTTGGAAGGTAGCCTTTTTTGTCTTTCGTTTCTGGGGGTGGATGATAAGTGAAAGTACCAGGGGAAATTACGTTGCTCGATGCGGAGAGTATGCGCAGAGCTTTATCCCGTATCGCTTACGAAATTGTAGAGCGCATCAGTGAACTTGACCGTTTGGTTTTGTGCGGTATTCACACGCGCGGTTCGGTATTGGCCGATCGTTTAGCACAAAAAATCCAAGAATTGGAGGGTTACTCCATTCCGCATTTTGCTATCGATATTTCGCACTATCGTGATGACCGTTTGATTATTGATGATCAAACCGGGATCAGACAGCATAATGCATCGCTTGGTCACGAATTTGTACCTTTGATTGATGCCAAATCCATTGTGCTCGTCGATGATGTGCTTTTTACGGGAAGAACTGTTCGTGCCGCATTGGATGCATTGACGAGCACGGCTCGTCCTGATTTGATTCAGTTAGCCGTGCTGATTGATCGAGGCCATCGGGAGTTACCGATTCGTCCTGATTATATTGGCAAAAACATTCCTACGGCACGAACAGAACGTGTCCAGGTTCTTGTAACCGAAATTGATTTAAAAGACGGTGTTTACCTGAAAAAGTAACTCGGAAAGATGAGCAACGTATGTCAGGGGGTTTTGTAATGAATCACGTGATTAGTGCTAAGGCGTTCACGAAGGATCAACTGCAGTCGCTGCTTGAAGAGGCGAGTGCCATGCAAAACATACTCTCACAAGGCGGCAGCCGGCTTTTAGACGGGAAAATTATGGCGGCGTTATTTTTTGAACCGTCGACTCGTACCCGCCTGTCTTTTGAAACGGCCATGCATCGGTTGGGGGGCCATGTGATCAGCACAGAAAATGCTCGTGAATTTTCTTCTGCTATCAAAGGGGAAACTTTGGAAGACACAATTCGTGTAGTAAGTGGTTATGCAGACGTCATTGTTCTTCGTCATTATGAGATTGGCGCTGCTTCGCGTGCGGCACTTGTGAGTCAGGTTCCCGTCTTGTCAGCGGGTGACGGGGCTGGGGAGCATCCAACACAGGCGTTGCTTGATCTTTTCACGATATATCGGGAAATTGGGCGCACAGAAGATGTAACGATAGCTATGATTGGGGATTTGATGTACGGGCGTACGGTTCATTCCTTGGTGTACATGCTAAGTCAATTTCCTGGCATTCGGTTGATTTGCACGGCCCCGCAAACAACACCTATGCCGGCTGATGTCATCGAATATGCCTCGTCGCGAGGCGTGCGCGTAGAATTTGAGCAGGATTTGCATGTGGCAGCAAAAAAAGCCGACGTGTTATATCAGACAAGGGTACAGAAAGAACGTTTTCCAACGCTCGAACAATACGAGATGAGCCGAGATGCGTACATTATTGATGAATCGATTCTTGAATTGATGGGGCAACGCTCGATCATCATGCATCCGTTGCCGAGGCTAGGTGAAATTACGCAAGCGGTTGATCAAGATCCGCGCGCTGCGTATTTTCGACAAACTCATTATGGTGTACCCGTGCGCATGGCATTATTGAAGCGAGCGGTCGTGAAGGGATAGCGAACTGATAGAGGAGGCAAGGCAATGGGCACTTTATTGCAAGGTGGTTATGTGGTCGATCCTGTACAAGGCACGGTACAGGTCGCTGACATCTTGATGGAGGGAGATGTTATTTCGCGTATCGGACATGCATTGTCTGCAACAGGACATACGGTGCGCGATATGCGTGACTTGTACGTACTGCCTGGATTGATCGATGTCCACGTGCATTTACGGGAACCTGGTTTTACCCATAAAGAAACGATTGAAACCGGTACGCATGCGGCAGCCGCTGGAGGATTTTCACGCGTGTGCAGTATGCCTAACACGTCACCTGTAACAGATGATCCGGAAATCGTACGCTATATCGTCAATGAAGCAAAACGCCATGGGTACGCTACGGTGCATCCGATCGCTGCAGTAACGAAGGGATCCAAAGGAGAACAGGTAACGGACTTTCGTGCTTTACAAGATGCGGGTGCGGTTGCTTTTTCAGATGATGGGCGGGGTGTGCAATCAGCCGCTATCATGAAAGAAGCTTTACTTCTCGCAAAAACACTGGGCGTACCGATCGCCGTTCATGCGGAAGACGAACTGTTGTCGCGTCATGGCGTGATGCATGAGGGGGATGTGTCCCGTGAACTCGGCGTTCAAGGTATCCCAACAGAAGCGGAAAGTGTTATGATCGCTCGCGATCTTTTATTGGCTAAAGCGACGGGAGCTCATGTGCACATTTGTCATGTGAGTCCTGAAACAGCCGTACATGCGGTTCGCGAGGCAAAACGCCAAGGTATTCATGTGACGGCGGAAGTGGCGCCCCATCATTTGCTCTTAACGGATCAGGCGGTAAAAACATTGGGCGCACATGCCAAAGTAAATCCTCCCTTGCGCTGTGAAGCTGATCGGATAGCTTGCGTACAGGGGTTTCTTGATGGAACACTTGACATCATCGCAACGGATCATGCGCCACATACACAAGAGGAGAAGGCTCTTGCCATCGATAAGGCGTCTAATGGCTTTGTTGGGCTTGAAATTAGTTTCCCGTTACTTTATACGGCGTTCGTGCAAAGTGGCCTGATGCCCCTTGTGGAACTTGTTCGGCGTATGTCTTCCCTCCCTGCACAACTTTTTCATCTGCCTGGTGGCCGTTTGCAAGAGGGCGGGCAGGCAGACCTTACTGTGATTGACCCGTATACGACACGGGTTGTCAACCCGAGGTTGTTTCACTCGAAGGGTAAGGCTACACCGTTTTATGGTAAGTCACTGGTCGGATGGCCACTTGTAACCTACCATGCTGGGCAGCTAGTCCATGATATCTTATAAGAGAGGGAGGGGATAACCTATGGAAGCACGTTTGTTGCTTGAAGATGGAACGCTTTTTGCAGGCGTCAGCTTTGGGGCCAGTGGCGAGTCTTTCGGTGAAGTTGTATTTAATACAGGAATGGTCGGCTACCAAGAGGTACTCACGGATCCTTCCTACTATGGTCAGATTGTGACGATGACGTATCCGCTTGTCGGCAATTATGGTTGCAATATGGATGACATTGAAAGCACAAAATCGCATGTGCGAGGTTTTATCGTGCGCGAGGCGGCACAATATCCCAGTCATTATCGCAGTCAGTTGAGTTTAGATGACTATTTGAAACAAGAGAATGTCATTGGCATTTCTGGTATCGATACAAGGCAACTCACAAGAACGCTGCGCGTACATGGAACGATGCGTGGCGTGATCACGACGCTTGATACACCAGTTGACGAACTGCTTGATCGGTTGTTGCATTTTAATCTCCCCAAAGATCAAGTGGCGCAAGTGACGACGAAGTCAGCGTACCGTGTTCCGGCTGACGGTCGACGGATCGTGCTTCTTGATTTTGGCACGAAAATGGGAACGCTTCGCTCTCTGCGTGAACGCGGTTGTGATATTGTAGTACTACCTGCCTTTTCCACGGTTCAAGAAATTATGGCTTGGGGACCAAAAGGCATTATGCTAAGCAATGGTCCGGGAGATCCGGAAGATCTGGCGTCCGTAGTCTCGGTGATCCAGGAATTGTTAGGTCATGTCCCGATCTTCGGCATTTGTATGGGACACCAGTTGCTTTCGTTAGCTTGTGGAGCGACGACTGAAAAGTTGCAGTTTGGTCATCGTGGTGCCAACCATCCGGTCAAGGACCTGACAACCAATCGAGTGTATATCACATCGCAAAACCACGGTTTTGTGGTACGCGCTGATTCGTTAGCCAATACCGACTTAGAGCTTACGCATGTCAATCAAAATGATGGTTCTGTCGAGGGCGTCAGCCATAAAGTCAAATCTGCATTTTCTGTTCAGTATCACCCAGAGGCTCGTCCAGGCCCTGATGATAGCGACTATTTGTTTGATGATTTTCTAACGATGATCGATGCATTTTGGGAAGGGGGCAAGAACATTGCCAAAGCATGACGATATTACGTCGATCCTTGTGATTGGGTCAGGGCCGATCGTTATCGGTCAAGCGGCCGAGTTTGATTATGCCGGTACACAAGCTTGCCAATCGCTAAAAGATGAGGGTATTCGGGTAGTTCTTGTGAATTCAAACCCCGCGACGATCATGACAGACCCTGATATTGCTGATCGTGTCTATGTGGAACCTTTAAATGTTGAATTTCTCTCCCAGATTATTCGTAAGGAACGGCCTGATGGGTTGTTGGCTACGTTGGGTGGTCAGACAGGACTCAATTTGGCTGTTGCATTGGCCGAATCGGGCGTCTTAGACGAACAACGCGTGCGGTTATTGGGTACATCTCTTGAATCGATTAAAATGGCGGAAGATCGTGAAAAGTTTCGTGATTTGATGAATCAGTTAGGTGAGCCAATTCCAGATAGCGCTATCGTGACTACGATGGAAGAAGCGCGTGAGTTTCTTCAACGCATCGGTTTGCCGATCATCATTCGACCCGCATATACCTTGGGTGGAACAGGCGGCGGAATTGCTACGACGCAAGAAGAATTTTTCTCTTTGGTCGAACTTGGTTTGACGTTATCTCCGATCACGCAAGTGTTAGTTGAACGCAGTATTGCAGGATGCAAAGAATTGGAATATGAAGTGATGCGCGATCATGCAGACAATTGTATCGTGATCTGCAATATGGAAAATATCGATCCTGTCGGCGTTCATACAGGAGACAGTATCGTTGTGGCGCCAAGTCAAACCTTGACAGATCAAGAGTATCAGATGCTTCGCGCCGCTAGCTTGCGAATCATTCGTGCTCTTGGCATCGAAGGTGGATGCAATATACAGTTTGCGCTCGATCCATTTTCCAAACAATACTACGTTATCGAAGTCAATCCTCGGGTGAGTCGTTCTAGTGCTTTAGCTTCAAAAGCGACAGGCTATCCGATCGCAAAAATGGCGTCGAAAATTGCTTTGGGCTATACGTTGGATGAACTGATCAATCCGATTACGGGTCAGACGTATGCCTGTTTTGAACCTGCTCTCGATTATATCGTTACGAAGATTCCGCGTTGGCCGTTTGACAAGTTTGCCAGTGCAGAACGCCACCTCGGTACACAGATGAAAGCCACGGGTGAAGTGATGGCCTTGGGACGATCATTTGAAGAATCGTTCATGAAAGCTGTCCGGTCTCTTGAGATAGGGCTTGATTGTTTAACATTGCCGTCTGTCAAAGAAGTGTCGACAGAAACCCTGTGGCAACGTGTGCAAAAACCTGATGATGAACGATTATTTGTTGTCTATGAGTTGCTTGAGCGCGATGCAACGATCGAAGAGTTGTACGAAGTCACCCGGATAGATCCGTTTTTCTTATATAAGTTTAGACAGATTCTCGAGTTGTCGAGAAATGTACAAACCGGTTTGACGGATGAAATGTTGTATCAAGCCAAACGCAATGGATTTCCAGATCGCTATATCGCAAGGCTAGTAGGACAATCGGAAACGGCGATTCGAGAACGTCGTGAAGCGTTAGCGCTGCGTCCAGTGTATAAAATGGTAGATACGTGTGCCGCTGAATTTAGCGCCCAAACTCCATATTATTACTCGACGTATGAACGCGAAGATGAAGTAAAGGAATCGACCGCGCAAAAGGTGCTTGTCCTTGGATCGGGTCCAATTCGCATCGGACAGGGCATCGAATTTGACTATTGCTCTGTACACGCCTCACTTGCATTGACAGATCATGGGTATGAATCGATCGTGATTAATAACAATCCAGAAACTGTGTCGACCGACTTTAACATGTCAAGCCGCCTCTACTTTGAACCTCTTTTTGTTGAAGATGTAATGCATGTGATTGAACGAGAGAAACCACTTGGTGTTATCGTGCAATTTGGTGGACAGACAGCGATCAATTTGGCCCAACCTTTGGCAAGCCGTGGCGTTACCATTCTCGGGACATCCGTGCAAGACATTGATCGTGCTGAAAATCGCGAGAAATTTGATGATCTTTTGACGGAGTTAGATATTTTACGGCCTGCAGGTCACGCTGTGACGAATTTGGAGGAAGCGATCGCCGCAGCGAACGATTTACAGTTTCCTGTTCTCGTGCGTCCTTCCTATGTTTTAGGCGGCCGTGCCATGCAGATCGTTTATTCACAAAACGAATTGCAGGATTATATGAAAGAGGCTGTGCAGGCGTCTGCTGAACATCCTGTTTTAATTGATCGTTATCTCACGGGAACCGAAGTGGAAGTAGACGCGATATCGGACGGGGACACGGTAGTCATCCCGGGGATTATGGAACATGTGGAACGTGCTGGAGTCCACTCAGGTGACTCGATTGCTGTGTATCCTGCACAGTCACTCTCATCGGAGATTCAGCAGAAAATTGTGGATGACACGATTCAAATTGCCCGCGGACTGCACGTGATCGGTTTGGTCAACATTCAATTTGTCGTCCATGCAGGAAATGTCTATGTGCTGGAGGTCAACCCGCGTTCGTCGCGCACCATTCCTTTTTTGAGCAAAGTGACCGGTATAAAGATGGTCGATGTGGCGATGAAAGCTGTTATGGGGCAACGTCTTCGCGACTTGGGTTACAAAACAGGCTTAGTTCCCGCAACAGATTTAGTATCGGTAAAAGTACCTGTGTTTTCTTTCGCCAAATTGCGCGAAGTCGACGTGTTTTTAGGGCCCGAGATGAAATCAACAGGTGAAGTCATGGGGACGGATACCACATTTTCTAAGGCGCTGTATAAAGGTATGCTGGCAGCTGGTTTTCGTTTTCCTGACCGCGGTGCGATCATTGCGACGATCGCCGATAAGGATAAGTTAGAAGCACTCCCCATTTTGCGCGGGCTTGCGACACTTGGGTTTCAGATCTATGCTACAGAAGGCACGGCGAGTTTTCTTGAACGCTATGGTATCGTGGCTCACGTTGTCAATAAAATCTCTTCAGGAGAACCTTCCTTGCTCGATCTCATTCGCGGTGGTGTAGCCACGATGGTTATCAATACGCTGACGCGCGGGAGAAAACCTGAACGCGATGGTTTTCGTATCCGACGTGAGGCTGTTGAACATGCGATTCCTTGTCTAACATCCCTTGATACGGCTAAGGCGGTGTTTGATGTATTAACAGCCCTTCGGTTTTCAACCACGCCATTACGGGCTGCAAGTCATTAGAGGTGGGTGTCATGGGATACGTATCAGTAATTTCACAAAAAGCCTTGACGGCTGACGTTTATTTGCTCACGTTTGAGTCACCCACAGATTTATCGCTTGGGTATGAGCCGGGACAATTTCTACACTTTCGTGTGACCGATTCGTTTGATTTTACCTTGCGCAGACCGCTCTCCTTATGTGCGGCAGATGTAGAAAACAATCACATTACGGTGGTATATCGTGCACAAGGTGAGGGAACCAAACGCTTGATACGCCTTAAAGCAGGGGATCAGGTGGATGTGCTTGGCCCATTGGGTCACGGCTTTCCTGCTCACGAAGGAGATAAAAATGTACTTTTAATTGGTGGCGGCATTGGTGTGCCGCCGCTCGTAGAACTTGCAAGACAATTTCATGAAAGTCAGGTTCGCGTCGTTTCTGCGCTTGGTTTTGCAACGCAAGCGCAAGCCATATTGCTTGATGAATTGTCTGATTGTGGGTCGCTTTTCGTTGCAACGGAAGATGGCAGTATCGGGCAACATGGTTTTGTAACGCAACTCTTGACTGAGGATTTTTGTGTGGGTATCGATCGTTACTATGCATGCGGACCGACCCCCATGTTAAAAGCTGTGCAACGGGTCATGAAAGATCGCAACATAGCGGGGTACTTATCCTTAGAAGAGCGAATGGGTTGCGGCATCGGTATTTGTGTGGGCTGTGTTCATCCGATTGCTAGAGACGGCAAGGTTGTCAATCGAAAAACTTGTAAAGAAGGACCAGTCTTTTTAGCTGAGGAGGTGATTTTTGATGAATAAATCGCCTAACTCAGTCGATTTGCAAGTGAAGTTTCTCTCTTTGACGCTGAAAAATCCTGTGATGCCAGCATCGGGATGTTTTTCTTTCGGGCAAGAGATGGCAGGTTTCTACGATCTTGATCTCCTTGGAGCTGTCGTCGTCAAAGCCACCACACTTGAAGAACGTTCCGGCAATAAAGCACCCCGACTTGCAGAAACACCTGCAGGGATGCTGAATTCTATCGGTCTGCAAAATCCAGGTGTGACGCAGGTTATTCACGAGGAATTGCCACGTTTTCGTCAATACCCTCGCTTGCCAGTCATTGTTAACGTGGCTGGTACGGCTGTGGAAGACTACGTGGAAGTTGTGGAAAGACTGAATGAAAGCACAGATGTGTCGGCTATTGAATTAAATATTTCTTGCCCGAACGTCAAGTGCGGTGGTATTCAATTTGGTACCGATCCTGATATGGCTGCGGGCATGGTACGTGCGATCAAATCTGTCACGAGGGTTCCTTTGATCGTCAAACTATCCCCCAACGTAGCGGACATCGTAGAAATGGCCTTAGCTGTCGAAGATGCTGGAGCAGATGCGATTTCACTGATCAATACGTTGATCGGTATGCAGATCGACATTGAAAAGAGGCGGCCACTTCTTGCCAACGGTATTGGCGGGTTGTCTGGTCCTGCGATTAAACCTGTCGCTGTGCGTATGGTGTATGAGGTAAGCAGTAAGGTTCAGGTTCCTGTTCTTGGAATTGGTGGTATTCGGACAGGCCGCGATGTGGTCGAATTTTTGATGGCAGGTGCTTCGGCTGTACAAGTAGGCACGGCCAATTTTACCGATCCTATGGCTTGCCCGCGTATCATTGATGAACTTGCAATATGGTGCGACCATCACGGAGTAAAGAAAGTGACAGATCTTATCGGTGCAGCACGAAGCTAGGGGGAACTCTAAGTTGTTACAAGATGATCTTAAAAAACAACAAACACCGCCTGTATTCGTTGCATTAGACAGCTCGTCTGTGCAAGAGGTGCAACATATCGTTGCCACCTTGGGGGACTTAGGTACGCATTATAAGATTGGGCTGCAAGCATACATGGCTTTGGGCCGTTCGTTTGTGGAAAAATTACTTGCCCAAGATAAGACCGTGTTTCTTGATCTTAAGTTTATGGATATACCAAACACCGTGCGTTATGCTGTAAAAGAGGGAGTTTCCATGGGGGTATCCATGCTAACAGTTCACGCTTTAGGTGGTTTGCCTATGCTTTGTGCAGCAGTAAATGAGGCAAACGAAGCGTCTACAAGCAAAACAGCGACAAAAATTTTGGCTGTTACGTATCTGACTAGCCTTTCGCAAGGTACAATGCCTTTATCAATGCAGCGTCAGGGAAATTTCCTTGATCAGGTCCTAGAACTTGCACACGTAGCGAGTGAAGCGAATGTTCACGGTGTGGTATGTTCAGCAGAGGAACTTGTCGCTGTCAAAGCCAACTATCCGAGCCTAAAAGCACTTGTGCCAGGTATTCGCCCACAGGGGATACAAAAGCAGGATCAGGCTCGCACGGCGACACCGTTTGAAGCCAAACAACGTGGTGCTGATTATTTGGTTGTGGGTCGTCCTATTACTCAAGCAAAGGATCCACAACATGTGTTGCAAGATATTCTCGATGAACTAAGAGACAGAGTATAAGGAGTGTACATCATGGAATCGTTAGTCATATCCCCATTTGCTAAAGAAGCGGCTCTTGCTTTACTACAGATTGGTGCGGTGACGCTTCGCCCACAGGAACCCTATGTGTGGGCGTCAGGCATAAAGTCGCCGATGTATTGTGATAACCGCCTTACGTTATCATATCCGCCGCTTCGATCACGCATCGCCAATTGGTTGACGGAATGCATTTATCAGTATGGAGCGAACATTGAGTGTGTGGCGGGAACTGCAACAGCTGGTATCGCTCATGCAGCAGTAGCGGCAGATCGTCTACGCTTACCGATGGTGTATGTGCGCAGCAGTGCAAAAGATCACGGGAAGAAAAATCTTGTGGAAGGGAGACTGCTTCCGGATCAACAAGTTGTGGTGGTGGAAGATACGGTGTCGACAGGCGGCAGTGTGATTAGCGCGATAACCGGGTTGCGCGAAGAAGGGGCGATTGTTTCGTTCGCCTTGGCCATCTTTACATACGGGTTTGAAGAAACCGCACAAGCTTTTTCGCAGGCAGGAGTTCCGCTCATTGCGATCACAGACTTCAGGACCCTCGTCGACGTCGCTGCCCAACATGGGTACTTACAAAAAGAGGATGTTTCAACCTTGTTACGCTTTCGTGAAGACCCGCATAGTTACGCGATCAGTCGTTGACCGTTTGCTGAATACCACCTTATAATGGCAGTGGATTATATGAAGTAAACGGGAGAATGTCCATGCCTTTATATTCTGAACAAGAAGTTAACGATAACGAGCGATTAAGTGTTATTAATGGTAGCTATGCGACGGTTGGCATCAGTATCGTTAGCAATTTTGCGCCGCTATTTGTCCTTCGTGCTCTGCATGCTACTTCACAAGAAGTCGCTCTCCTTAACTCTTTGCCAGCGTTAATGGCGATCGTCGCCACATGGCTTGGTGCGTTATGGATGTCTGCTGTACAAAGCAAAAAGAAGTTTTGCGTTCGCGCTAGTTTTGTAGCGCGAGTCTTTTATATTTTACTTGCCACGGTACCTTTTTTCGTGCATGGTAGTGCTTTGGCTTTAGTGGTTGTTTTGCTTATTGCCATTATGAACTTTCCACAATCGTTTACAGCTTTATCATGGCAGTCTTTAATTGGTGATCTGATACCAGAAAATCATCGTGCACATTTTTTTAGCGTTCGCAATCGCATAACTACCTTTGTTGGGATGCTTACCACGCTGATTCCAGGCATTATCCTACAGTTCTTTCCGGTTTCTAGTGTTCCACCGTACCAAGCGTTCTTTTTTGTTTCTGCATTATGTTCCGTTATGGAAATCTATTACCTCATTCGTCATAGAGAACATGTCGATCAGAGGCCCGACAAGAAAACACCTGCCATTTTAAATCCTAGGATGTTTGTCGTTTTTTTGCGCCGTCCATCCTATCGTAAGTTTTTGATAGGTGCCGTCATTTTTAATGTTGGATGGCAAATGGCATGGCCGCTTTTTAATATTTTTCAAATTAAGTATGCTGGTGCGACCGCAATTTGGGTCAGTTCTTTTATTGTTGCCAACCAGGTATCACAAATTGTGACGTATATGTATTGGGGGAAACTCTCGGAGAAATTCGGTAACTCCATGACACTTGCGATCGCCTGCTTTGGCATGGCAGTTTCCCCTGTCCTTACCATGCTTTCAACAGGCATGGTGTACCTTGTGGTCATCAATCTGTTAACAGGTACCTTTGTTGCGGGAGTCAATGTGTTGCAATTTAACCATCTCTTGGACGTCGCGCCATTAGAACATCGCACGGCATATATTGCGCATTTTAACATCGTCATGGGCTTTGTGGGATTTGTTGCACCTGAGATCGGAGTCAATTTGTTGTCGTTGATTTCCATGGATCCAGCGATGATCATATCTACCTTAGTTCGCGCAGGCGGTGGATTATTTTTCTTTTTTGTCGTGGCCAAAGCGGTCATGTCACAAAGTAGTAACGCAACAGCAAGTTTGTAAGGGGAGGATTTCGGGAACACTACGCAGTAGACTGTTGCGGGAATGATGCCTGTTGATTCGCAAGATGCTGTTACATGCTGTTGTATCGATTGCCACTATGCTGTTTGTCTTTTTAGTGTCTCCTAAAGCGTTTGCTGGAGACACTGATTCTGCACGAAATTATCTCAGTACGATTGTCTCCTGCCTATCCACCATTTTTGCTTTAAGTATATCGATCACTTTAGTAGCGATTCAATTGACCGCGACTAGGTATACTCATCGTGTGCTCGATTTGTTTATCAAATTTCCTTACAATATATCACTAGCGCTATTTTATCTTGTGACGATTATTCAAAGTTTATTTTTACTGTCACGAATCACGGATCCAATTCACCAAACCTTACCCAATTATTTACAACCACAAATGAACGCCGATATCGTCCTCGTCGTTTTATGTTTTGGCATTTTGATTCTTTATATGATTTCGATTATGCAAATGTTAAAGCCCGAACGTATTGTCGCCGCCATTGAACAGGAGTTTTTGTTTGCGATTCGAAAAGGCCGTGAGCGAGATGCGCTGACGAAAGTGGAACAGATTTGTGATATTGCTAAGCGAGCAGCGGTGGATCTTGATTCAACCACAGGCATGATCGCGTTGCAGACGCTTCAAGATATCGTTACGAAAGGCACGAAAGAAACGCGCAATTCGGTAACCAACCAATTTGTTGAAATCGCCACGATCGCCGCCAAAGAGCGAGAGGCAGGTATGTTAAGTGCCGTGCTCAGTAATTTGACGGAACTAGGCAAAGACGCTTTATCGCAGGGACGAATTCAAGACGCTCGTGATGTGGTCCATGCGTTAGAGCGAGTCGTTCGCACGGGCCTCATTGGGCAGCAATTGTTTCACTTTATCGAAGCTACTGTGGCGTCACTTTACGGGTTGGCCGAGTCCGCGCTAGCTGACGATCGATCGACACAACATACCGATCATATCCTTTTTGCAGAGCGTACCTTTGTAGCGATTTGTGCCATCGGTCAAGAAGTATTAGTGCGAGAAACGGCAGGATCCGCTTACGTGGGGCGAGCGATTTTAGCCGATCAATTTGGACACTTGCTACAAGCCCACCTGTATCGTGATCAAGATAAGGGACGAGAGGGAACTTGGAGGCTTATCAAAGAGTATCTGTCTTTAGCCAAGATGATGATGGAGCAAGCTCATCTGCGAGATTTGGCGCCGGTTACGGTATGGCTAAAAGGTGCGCAACACGCCGACGATCATCCACCGGAGTTGGACGAGTTGCTCATGCTGATCGTTGTCTTGCTTGCTTCACTTGCTTTGTATGCAGGACGCAAAGATATGGAACAATTCATTTTTCGCGTGTTATATGCGCACTATGCTTTATCAGGGGCAGCACAACAGATCCTGCTTCTGCGTGAACCTTTGTTGCATCCTTTGTTTGATTACATGGATGTATCTGCTCAACTGGCAAAAACGCTCGAAAATTGGCGTGCCTTACGTACGGCGGCTGGTTGAGGTGCGTGTTTGGAGCAAAGTATCAAGCTTGGCTTCTACGATCGTGACTTGCATAGTTTGTTGACCTGTAAAAAGAATAAATCCTGGACGTGCTTTATTCGGTTTCCACAGATTCTTAATCGGTACGTAATCCACTGCGATTTTGGATGAATCACGTTGGCGGCTAAAATAGGCCGCGAGCATTCCAGCTTCAAGCAACGTCGACTCAGGAGGATTCGGGTGTTCAATGATGACGTGTGAACCTGGTGCATCTTTGACATGCAACCAAATATCTGTTTTGCGTGCTACTTTGAGCGAGATCATGTCATTTTCCTGATTGTTTTTACCAACCATAATTGAAATATCATCACTTGACACGTAGCGTGTCGGCGTAAATTTCTTTTCCATCACTATTTTTTTCTTTGACACAACAACTTGTTTGCGCAGATACCCCACCAATCGCAATTCTGCTTCAATGGCAGGAAGGTCTTCGACATGACACGTTTCCAATTCGTGAAGCACCGAATCAAGATAGACCAATTCCTCTTTAGCGAGTGCTAGCTGTTCTTGTGTAATACCGATACCTTTTTTGTATTTTGCGTAACGCTTAAAGTAGGCATTGGCGTTTTCAAGCGGTGTTAAAGCTGGATTTAGCGCAATACATAGTGGTGTCTCTTCATTGTAAAAATTGGGTAGCCATACTTCTGTTTGCCCTTTTTGCGCAACGTATAAGTAGGCCGTTAGCAATTCACCTGAGATGCGCCATTGCTCGGCGTCTTTGGAAGCAGCCAATAATTGTTCGAACTTATCGATTTTCAGGGCCGCTTTGTCGCGCTCTGTACGAATGAGTCGCAGATAGGCTCCTGCTTTTGCATGAGCAATGTCGCGTAACGCACGCGCTGTGTAGTAAAGATCGATACAATCATTCACTGAGGGCCTAATTTGTGCTTTAAGACCGGTATGCAAAGTTTCAAATAAATAAAATGCAGACATTTCTCCTCTTTGATCAACCATCACAGCGGGGTGTTGACTTTGTTGGCACCACGTAAGAAGTTGTGAAAATACGGTCCATTCTTCATTTGCTTGCAGGCGACAAGCCACTTCCTTACCAAAAAACGGACTAATCCCCAGGTAGTGTTGTACGAGGAATTTTTCAATCGATGTTGCTTTTTGAAGGGCGCGTTTTTCAAGGAACCCTTCGCGCGTTTCTAAAAAGGGATCGCTTTTATCTTGTACTGGTGGATAGACATACGGGCGTCCTGGAAGAATTTCACGAAACCGATTGACACGTGATGTAACATGCGAAATGGCATCGATGATGATACCATCAGCGGCGTTCAAGAGCAGTAAATTGCTGTGTTTACCCATAATTTCAAGAACGAGACGACGCAAGGCGGGCTCGCCAAGTTCATCCCGTCCTTCAACATCAATAAAGAGAATCCTTTCGCGGCGGAATTGACTTATGCGCTCGATCCGTGCACCTTCTAGGTGTTTACGCATTAACATGCAAAACATGGGCGCTATAGCAGGGTTTTGCGTTGCAAAACGCGTCGTGATATGGGCACGCGGGTACGATTTGTTAGCGCAAAGCAATAGTTTGTACGTCGTACGTCCATTACGCACGGTTAGTACGATATCGTGATCGGTTGGTTGCTGTATTTTATCGATTCTTGCGCCTGTTAAAAGCGCAGACATTTCATTTGTGGCAGCGGATAAGACAAGTCCATCATAAGCCATCTGTTTCTACCTCCAACAACTGATCTACCGTGAAACGCTCAATTTTATCATTCACTTGTACCGTATAAATGGAACGTCGATTATGACGATCATGACGGTTAACGATCACACCACGCTTGCGCCACGGAAGCACGATGACGCTAGATCCTGGTTGTAAGAACGTCTGGTCGATCACATCGCGTTTACCTTGATCAAAGTGGGTGATCACATCGGTTTCCCCTGCGACGCGAATGACGTTACCCGTGATAAATTGCGATTTTTCATCAACTAAAAATGAAATCATATGAGCCAGATCGGCACCTATGGGCGTACGTAAAGGTCGAATAAAGTCGTCTTCACAAAAATCAGCTTCTTTATCTTTGCCGCGAATGTCACCTGGACAGATCATATTGGCGGTAATTCCATTTTCTTGCTCCTCAAGTGCAATGGTGCGAGTTAAGGATGCGAGACCTACTTTGGCCGCGGCGTACGCAGAACGGTAGACCCAACCAGGGGCTTGCTCTACGCGATCAAAACCGACGGTGATGATGCGGCCAAAACCGAGCGGGCGCATCAAGGGGATGGTTCGTTTAAAGAGATGGAATGCAGAGGATAAGTTTCCAGCTATCATATGATCCCATTCAAGGACACTATACTCTGTTAATCGCTTGCGTTGAAAAACAAACGGTCCAGCGCTATGTACGACGGTGTCAACAGCACCACATTGTTGTTCGATCTCATTCATCATGTTGTCAATATCAAGGGCATTGGTCATATCAGCTTGTACGGTGAGAACAGAGATGGCAAATTCATCGTGCAATTGGGACGCTAACGCTTCGCATCGCGCTTTTGAGGTTCGATAATTCAGGATGATCGTAAATCCTTGCGCTGCTAGTTTGCGCGCAAAGGCAACAGCTAAACCACTTGCGCTACCTGTGATTAAAGCTTTACGCATCAAGGATTCACTCCCTTTCAATAAGGTGTCAATCATAGTATAGCAAATGCAGGGCTACAAAAAATCAATGTCCTAGAAGACCTTTCTGACGCATAGCCTGTACAAAGATCATGGATGTGGGGAAGGTGTAATGATTGACAAAGGAACTTTTGTGGCACACGCTTTCTAAAGATGAGGTTCTTGCTACGTTAGGCACAGATAAAAATGGTTTGCTGTCACAAGATATCCCACTAAGGCAACAAATCCATGGTGAAAATCGTCTCCTCGAACCAAATCGCATTTCCTTCCTTAGCGTGTTTTTTGAGCAGTTTCGTAATTTCATGGTGATTGTTTTGCTGGCTGCGACGCTTATCTCAGGTTTACTTGGTGAATTTACTGACGCTGTAACGATCATGATCATTGTGTTTGCCAATGCCTTGTTAGGATTCTTTCAACAAGTCAAAGCAGAACGATCCTTGCAATCGTTGCGTGAATTGACGGCGCCAGTTGCTCGTGTGCTGCGCGATCACACTTGGCACGAGATCCCAGCCAAAGAACTTGTTCCAGGCGATGTAATCGGCCTTTCAGCGGGAGATCGTGTGCCTGCTGATTGCCGATCGCTTGAAGTCAGTGAATTGCAGGTTGAAGAATCAGCACTCACGGGAGAATCCATCCCATCTGTGAAAAAAGTGGCAGCGGTTAGTGATCCCTCGGCGGCGCTTGGTGATCGTGTGAATATGTTGTACATGGGTACGATGACGACGCGCGGTGTGGGTGAGGCCGTAGTCGTGGCTACCGGGATGAATACGGAGATGGGGCGTATCGCAAACCTTATCCAGTCCAGTGAAAATTCCACGACACCACTAGAAGATAGGCTCACGCAATTAGGTCAAATTCTCGTGTATCTTTCGCTTGCCATTACTTTCATTGTGGTTGTGGCTGGCGTCATTCATGGCCATGCCATCTATGAAATGTTTCTAGCCGGCGTCAGCTTGGCGGTGGCGGCGATTCCAGAGGGTTTACCTGCTATTGTGACGATCGCCTTAGCCCTTGGCGTACAGCGGATGATCAAGCGCAAAGCGATCGTGCGTAAATTGCCGTCCGTGGAAACATTGGGTTGTGCCACCGTGATTTGTTCGGATAAAACAGGTACCTTGACAAAAAATCAGATGACAGTGAAAGAAATTTTTATCGATTCGCGATCTTTGATGGTTGAAGGAGATGGATATCAACCTCTTGGTCGAGTTTTGGCAGGGGGTATACCTGTTAAAGAAAACGATCCAGCGTTGTCCCTTTTGGTGCGCATTGGCGTGACCTGCAATAATGCTTCTTTGACCGATGAACACGGGCAGATTATGGCTTTGGGTGATCCTACGGAAGCGGCGTTATTAACTTTGGGCCGGAAAGTAATGAACTTCCCTCCTGATGCGCGTATGTACGAACTGCCTTTTGATTCGGACAGAAAACGCATGTCTGTCATTGTGAAACAAGATGATGGTTTGCAATTATGGGTTAAGGGTGCGCCTGATTTGCTTCTTGAACGTTCTACGCAGGTGATGATGAATGGACGTATCGAGGTCATGACGAAGGCTCACCGAGAACTTATTCTCAAAAAACTCTCGGATATGACCGATCGGGCATTGCGTACGCTCGGATTTGCGTATAAGAGGGTCCATCAATATGAAGGTGACACGGACCGCATGGAAAGAGATTTGGTCTTTGTGGGATTCGTGGGTATCACCGATCCACCGCGGTCTGAAGTCAAACAGGCAATCGCTGAATGTAGCACCGCTGGCATCAGAACTATCATGATTACAGGCGATCACAAAGGGACGGCTGAAGCGATCGCCCGGGATTTGGGGATTTTGCTGCGAGACGGTGAGGTGATCACAGGGGCTGAGCTTGATACCATGACGGATCGTATGTTGCAAGATCGTGTGAACAATGTCTATGTCTTTGCACGCGTCTCCCCTTTGCATAAACTTCGCATCGTGCGTGCGCTTCAACAAAATGGTCATGTGGTAGCCATGACTGGTGATGGAGTTAATGATGCACCGGCAATCAAAGCGGCCGATATTGGCATTGCTATGGGGAAAACAGGGACTGATGTAGCTAAAGACGCTTCCGCTCTAATCCTTGCCGATGATAATTTTGCTACGATTGTAGCCGCAATTGAAGAAGGAAGAGGGATTTACGATAATATTCGAAAGTTTATTCGCTATTTGCTAGCTTCTAATGTCGGCGAAATTGTCACGATGTTTTTAGCGATGGTCGCTGGTCTGCCTTTACCTTTGTTACCCATTCAAATTTTGTGGGTCAACTTGGTGACCGACGGGTTGCCAGCAATTGCTCTTGGCGTGGATGATATGGAAGAAGACACGATGCGAAGACCACCGCGTGATGTGCGTGAAGGAATATTTGCCAGGGGGCTTGGGCGCAAAATCATCACGCGGGGATTTTTGATCGGGTTTATGACACTTTCCGTATTTTATGGTGCATTACAGGTTAAGGTGCCTTTAGAAACAGCGCAGACAATGGCTTTTTCGACGCTCGTGATGGCACAACTGATTCATGTCTTTGACTGCCGCTCAGTGTATTATGGCATCATTGAACGAGGTATCTTTGGCAATCTGTGGCTTGTCTTTGCTGTACTCAGTTCCTTGCTGTTGCTACTTGCGGTGATTTATATTCCGCCATTGCGACCGATCTTTCATACGCGTGTTTTGTCCTTCTTGGAGTGGGGGATTATTCTTGCCGCAGGAGCCATACCGACTTTTGCGGTGCAAGCGAGACGTACGGCAAAAAAGGGGATTATGCGGTCACTTGCAGCCCGTTAAACGGTTTTTGCTTGTTCCCTGTCGTATCATAGGTTAGAATACGCTTGTGAGAGGTTCGGAGGGATCGAAACTGCTGACAAGTATGACAGGCTATGGACGGGCACAAACGAAACTACCTCGAGGCACAGTTGTCGTTGAGATGAAGTCAGTCAACCATCGCTATGTGGAGGTGGTGCCTCGTTTTCCACGCGAATTTTTTGCGCTTGAAGATGAGGTGCGAAAGCTGATACTTGACCAGGTTTCTCGTGGCCGTATCGAAGTCTATCTCTACGTGTCAGAAGGCGTTTTAGTTAGAGATCGCACTGTTTATGTTGATGAGCCGTTGTTGCAGGCAGCCATCTCGCTTTTAAAGCGCGTATCAACAGATGCCCATGTCGATTTCGAACCGCCAAGCACCGGGGATTTGTTGTCGATTCCCGGATTATTTGTCGCGAGCGACTCTGCTCCTTCGGTTGAGGAAGTTACGGAAATCGTCATGGATACAGCAAAGCGTTGTTTAGAAGAGCTGCGTTTTATGCGTGAAGCAGAGGGACGGAGTTTGCTCCAACACTTGCGTGAGCGGTTGGATGATTTGCAGCAATTATCTGAGGCTATGCGTGATGTAGCACATCACAGCGTGAGTCGGTATCGCGAAAAGTTGATGAAAAAACTGGAGCAGGTTATGAGCGACAACAACTTGGATGCGAGCCGTATCGCTGTTGAGGTTGCTATGGTGGCAGAACGGACATCGGTTGAAGAAGAGTTGCGCCGATTTGTAAGTCATGTTACGCAATTTGATGACTTGTTGCTGTCTCCAAAAGGTGTGGTTGGACGACGCCTTGACTTTTTGCTTCAGGAAATGAATAGAGAAGTCAACACCATGGGTGCTAAATGTGATGACTTGCCGATGGTGGAAGCGGTGCTTTCTGCCAAACACATTTTGGAACAAATGCGCGAACAAGTCCAAAATGTTGAGTGATGTCCTTTGTGGGAGTGGGATACCGTGAGCGTACGGCTCATTAATGTCGGGTTTGGTAGTATCGTAGCAGCCAATCGAATTATTGCTATCATCAGTCCTGAATCAGCTCCCATCAAGCGAATGATTCAAGAGGCGCGTGACAATCAGCGCCTTATCGATGCGACATTTGGAAGGCGAACGCGAGCTGTTATTATTTGCGACAGCGATCACGTGATCCTAGCTGCTGTTCAACCGGAAACTGTAGCTAATCGCTTGAATTTGAAAGAGACGTCGCGTGATGACGATGAGGAATAAAATGAGTTTGTGGGCGGAGGTAATTCATCAGTGATCTTGTATCCAAGCATTGATAAATTAGGCGGATTAGTCGACAGCAAGTATACGTTGGTCATCGCTGCATCAAAGCGTGCGAGAAGTTTGCAAGAAGGTGCTCCTGCGCATGCTGTAGCTCGATCAGGCAAATTGGTCAGCGTTGCGTTGCTCGAACTGGAACAAGGCATCATTACGTACGTGAGAATGAAAGATACGACAAAATAAGTGTGTGATAGAAAAAAACCTACAATGGAACAGCCTATGGTTGTTCCATTGTTTGACTTATGAAAAAGGCGGCGACAACGTGGTGCAAAAGTCGATTATTCTTGGCATCAGTGGTGGTATTGCTGCGTATAAGGCAGCAGGACTGGCGAGCCTTTTGGTGAAGCAAGGATTTACCGTACAGACGGTAATGACAAAAGCTGCGACAGAATTTATCACACCACTGACGCTGCAGTCATTAACGAAACGGCCTGTATACGTCGATGTGCTTACAGAACAGGATCCTACACGAATTTCCCATGTGGCTTTGGCCGATCAGGCGGACGCGATTATTATCGCACCAGCCACCGCAGATGTAATTGCGCGTATAGCTCACGGCCTCGCTGACGATATGTTGACATCGCTGTTGCTTGTAGCCCGTTGCCCGGTCATTGTCGCGCCATCGATGAATGTGCATATGTACGAGCATCCTTTAGTGCAAAAAAATTTGCAAGTGCTGCGAGAGCTAGGCTATATCATTGCAGAGCCCGATGAAGGCATGCTTGCCTGCGGCTACGAAGGTAAGGGCAGGTTACTTGAGCCAAGCGATCTTGCCCATATACTCGCGTTTGCTTTGTCTCCTAAACCGCTTCTGGGAAAAAAGGTGCTTGTGACAGCAGGTCCAACCAAGGAACGTGTGGATCCTGTTCGCTATGTTACCAATGATTCAACGGGCACAATGGGTTATGCTCTTGCTCGTTGCGCTTGGAAAATGGGAGCTACAGTCACGCTTTTATCGGGACCCGTCAACCTCACCCCTGGCGTTGGCCTTGATGTCGTTTCCGTGAGTAGTGCACTTCATTTGCAAGAGGAAGTTGAAAAACGTATCGCACAGGCTGATATGTTTATCATGACCGCAGCTGTCGCTGATTATCGACCGCAAACAAGATATGATTATAAATGGAAAAAGACGGATGACGTAGATACTATAACGTGGACGATGGTTCGTAATCCGGATATTTTAGTTTCGCTAAAAGGGAAGTACAAGCCCGGCGCATATGCTATAGGTTTCGCCGCAGAAACACACGATGTTGCTCATTTTGCACGCAAGAAGTTAAAGGATAAAGGTGTTGATCTGCTCGTCGTAAACAATGTCTTGGAAGATGGTGCGGGCTTTGGCACAGCGACTAACCGAGTCGATTTGTATTTCAAAGACGGACGAACAGAAGCTTTACCTTTAGCCTCAAAAATGGATGTAGCTACCATGATTCTTCATCGAGCGGTGATCGGTATGGGTTTGGTTGATGTTGATAATGAAGGAACGCATGCATGATGATCGCAAAAGTAGCCGTGATCTTACGCGCACGCGGACTCGATAAGTTGTTTGATTATCTGGTACCTCATGATGTGTGCGTGGTAGCCGGACATCGCGTAGAAGTGCCGTTTGGGAAAAGAAAGGTAGAAGGCTACGTCATGGGTATTGTGCCTGAGCAGGATCATGATGATCCAGGACGTGAGCTAAAACCCATCAGCCGGTTGATGGATGATCCCAACCATCCTATTTTAGGAACGGATCTTGTGCAGATCGTGCATTTTTTGCGGGATCGTTATGTTTGTACTTGGGGCGCAGCTTTGCAAACGGTATTGCCTCCTGCGACGCGTACGAAAGAAACACGCTATTTGGCGCTTGCAGAAAATGCAGAAACTCTAGCGCAAGGCACTGATCAACGTTACGATGACCTGTTTTCTTATATTAAAACGCATGGAACGGTAGTTGAGGAATCTGTGCAAAAGCGCTTTGGCGTGTCCCGTCTGCAGATTAATAAATTCATTGTGCAGGGGTGGCTGATAGAGGATAGAAGGATCACGTTACGCGTGGCTCCTAAGCGCATCAAAATTGTTCAGTGGTGTGGTGGAGAAAACGCACAAAAACCATCTTTGGGGCGTGTTCAGCAGCGCATAGCAGACTATCTGCGGCGAGAACAACGGCCGATTTCTTGGGATGAGTTGCGTCGTGAGACAGGCAGTACGACAGCTATGTTGCGCCTTCTTGAAGAACGGCATCTGCTTAAAGTTTGGGAGGAAGATTTCGAAGATGTGTTGTTGCCTAATTCTCTAGAAGCATCCTTTGCACTGACCAAAGAACAGGCACACGTCATGCAACAGGTAAGTGACGGGCTTGATGAACGAACGGGGTCTGTCTTTTTATTGCATGGGGTCACAGGAAGCGGCAAAACAGAAATTTATTTGCAAGCCATCGATAAGGTGCTTGCCGAAGGCAAAAGTGCCATCATGCTCGTTCCAGAAATCGCTTTGACCACACAAATGACAGCTCGCTTTAAAAAACGCTTTGGTGATCGTCTGGCCGTATTGCATAGTCGCCTGTCGGATCGCGAAAAAAATCAACAATGGCAAAATATCCATCAAGGAAAAACTCCTGTCGTGATTGGCGCACGCAGTGCCGTGTTTGCGCCAGTAAAGGATCTTGCATTGATTATTATCGACGAAGAACATGAGAGTTCTTACAAACAAGATAAAGAACCGCGATATCTCGTGCGAGAAGTCGCGGCACATCGGTGCAAACAAGCTCTGGCTGTGCTGTTATTGGGCAGTGCAACTCCATCGCTAGAAGCGATGTACCGTGCTGAAAAAGGAGCTTACCGCTTACTATCTTTACCTCATCGTGTGCAAGGAAGAGCATTACCAACTGTAAATATTGTGGATATGCGAGAACAAATGCGTCATGGTCAAAGTGCACTTTTTAGCCCGCTACTTAAAGAAACATTGCAGGATGTGCTAAAGCGCAAGGAGCAAGCTATTTTATTTCTTAATCGAAGAGGCTATTCTACGTTTGTTTTATGCAGAGATTGTGGCCAAGTCGCCACGTGCCCTTCGTGTGATATATCGCTGACTTTACACAAAGAGGGACAAAATGTATTACGATGCCATATTTGTGGTTATAAGGAGATCATGCAACCGACGTGCCGACATTGTTCAAGCGCACGCGTCAGACCATTTGGCACAGGAACGCAGCGGGTGGAACAAGAACTTTTAGCACAGTTTGAGGGCCTGCGCGTGATTCGCATGGATGTCGATACCACGTCGACAAAAGGTTCTCACGAACGCTTACTCCAAGCATTTGAACGCGGTGAAGCTGATGTTTTATTAGGTACCCAGATGATTGCTAAAGGATTAGACTTTAAACGAGTATCTCTTGTTGGCGTTATTGCCGCTGATACGGCACTTCATTTACCTGATTATAGGGCTTCTGAACGGACTTTTGATCTTCTGGTGCAAGTGGCAGGACGGGCAGGACGTCATGATCTTCAGGGACAAATGATCGTACAGACGTTTAATCCCGATCACTATGCTATTTCGTTAGCCACAACACAAAATTACACACTTTTTTACGAAACGGAGATGCGTGTTCGCAAGAATATGGAATATCCTCCTTATACGGAGGTTTCTGTTTTGGGGATCACGCATCGAGATGAAATGATGGCACGGGATTTTGCGACTGAATTGCATGATACCTTATTGCAAAAGTTGCAAGGTATAACAGGCGTGCGGTTGTTTCCGGCAGCACCGGCCGCTGTGGCGCGTATGCGCGGGCTCTATCGTTTTCAAGTGATCTTGAAATATCACGCATTTGTTCGTGTGCAAAAGGTTCTGGAAAGTTGTTATAAGGAAAGCTTAGATAACGCTCCTGAGGGAGTGCATGTGGTTCTCGATGTCAATGCGCAAAGTATTTGATGCGATGATAGAACAAAGGTGGTAGAAAAATGGATCAACCACGAATTGTCTTTATGGGAACTCCGATATTTGCAGTTTCTATGTTAAAGACGCTTTTGACCATGCCTTATACGGTAGTTGGGGTGGTAACCCAACCAGATCGCTATGTGGGAAGAAGACGGGTGCTGACGCCACCGCCTGTAAAAACATTAGCGCAAGAAGCTGGGCTTAATGTATTGCAACCTGAGAAGATTCGCGATAAGCAGGCGTTAGAAGCGATTGCAGACTTACAGCCCAACATGATTGTAACAGCTGCGTATGGGCAAATCTTACCCGTAAGTTTACTGAGCATGATGACGCTTGGGGCTTACAATGTTCATGCATCGCTTTTACCAAAATATCGGGGTGGCGCACCGATCCAATATGCCATTTTACAAGGGGAAACGAAAACGGGTGTTACCATCATGACGATGGAAAAAGCCATGGATGCCGGAGCCATGTGGGCGCAAACTGTGGTGCCTATTGATCCTGTGATGACGTATGGGCAGTTGCATGATGAGTTGGCGAAAAAGGGCTCGCAACTTCTCAAGGAAACTTTGCCACAAATTATAGCCGGTGCGTTGCAACCGGTTGAACAGGATTTAGAAAAGGTATCTTTTGCGCCAACGTTGACAAGAGATGATGAACAACTGAATTTCTCACAATCGCATCAACGCGTTTTCGATCGCATTCGAGCATTATGTCCTCAACCAGGGGCGTTTACGCATCTTGGTGATAAACTTCTGAAGATCTGGTATGCTACAGCTAATGCATCGTGGGAAGGTTCTGGAGACCCTGGGCAGATCGTTGCTGTCACGCCTGATGGGCCGCTTATTGCGTGTGGCACAGGGGCAATTATCGCAACGAAAGTGCAGTTAGAAGGCAAGTCCATGCAATCAGGTGCGGAGTTTGTGCGTGGCAACCGAAACTTGGTTGGAATGATGCTGAAAAACGTTCGGGAGAGTGCAAAATGACGGTAGCACCTGCACGGCGTTGCGCTTTTTCTGTGTTACGTGATGTTGAAATAAAAAAATCCTATTCTCATCTTACGTTACATGCTGCATTGAGCGATCAAACACTATCAAAAGATGATGCGGCGCTTTGTACAGAACTTGTTCATGGTGTGCTCTTATGGCGCAGATTGCTCGACGAGTGGATTAAGACATTAACGAAAAGTTCTAAGTCTAAGGTGACTATAGAAGTAAAGACGATCTTGCGAATGGGTCTCTACCAGTTGCAATTTTTACAAAAAGTTCCTGATTACGCTGTTTTATCTGATGCTGTTGATCTGTCTAAAATGCATCAACCAAAAGCGGCGGGTTTTGTGAATGCCGTACTTCGTGGTGCTCAGCGCCAAAAAAACTATGAAGAGCCAGTGCTCGCCTTGGTTGATTTGCGAGAATTATCGCTTCTAGACGCTGCTAAACGTCTATCGTTTGCAGAATGGATGGCGCAGCATCTCGCTAAAACGCTTGGTGAAGAAACAGCTATTGACGTTATGTGGGGTTTGAATCAAAAAGCACAGCGGGCGATACGAGTAAATCGATTGCGTTTGTCTCGCGATCAGTTGCTTACTTTATTTCAAGAAAAAGGTGTTGAAGTACATCCCTCTCCGATCAATGATGAGGGCATTTATGCGCCGCTTCGTCACGCTGCGCAACAAGTGATTGGGTACGATCGTGGATTGTATACGTTGCAAGGTGAAAGTTCTATGCTTGTGGCGAAACTCTTGCGAGCGAAGCCTGACATGGATATTCTGGATGCATGTGCCGCGCCGGGAGGCAAAACAACGCATATTGCTGAATTGACAGAAGATGCTGCTCGTATCACTGCGATCGATTTGCATGAACACCGTACAGCGATGATAAAGCAACAGGCGCAACGGTTAGGGTTGCATTCGATTCACTGTGAAACCATGGATGCGCGTCATGTCAGTGGGCAATTTGATCGTATCTTGCTGGACGCACCTTGTTCAGGACTTGGGACGATTGCGAGAAAACCTGACTTGAAATGGACGATGACAGCTGATAAAGTTAAAACTTTAGTGTTAGTACAAGAACAATTGCTTGATGCTTGCGCAATCCATGTGCGAAGTGGCGGTATCTTACTTTACACGACGTGCACAATGTCAGCTTATGAAAATGAACGTCAAATTGGGCGTTTTTTAGAAAAGCATCCGGAATTTACAATGCTTGATTTCGATGAGTTCGAACGTGCTCATATGCACTATGCTGAAAAAGCAAAAGGCATAGGCTGGATTTTGCCGCAAGATTTCTTTGGTGACGGATTTTTTGTGGCGCGTATGCAAAGGAGATGAATGCGCGTTGAAACCATCGCTTTACGGCTATACCTTACCACAACTTGAAGAGTATGTAAGACATGTAGGCCAACCAAGCTATCGAGCCAAGCAGATAATTCATTGGTTATATCAACAACGCGTGCAGGATGTTGAGGAAATGACCGATTTGCCTAAAAGCTTGCGAAGCACATTGTCGCAGACGATGATGTTATGTTCCATGCAAGAAGTCGTTTCTCAAAAATCGCAAGATGGCACGATAAAGTTTCTGTTGGAACTGCATGATGGAGCAACCATTGAAACGGTGATTATGCGTCACGACTATGGTAATAGCGTCTGCGTTTCGACGCAAGTCGGGTGCAAAATGGGTTGTAAATTTTGTGCATCGACACTTGGCGGCTTGGTTCGCAATCTAACCGCTGGAGAAATTGTCGAACAAGTTGTCTTGTGTCAACGTTTGCTGGATCGCACTCATGAACGTGTATCTAGCGTTGTGCTCATGGGTTCTGGCGAACCGCTCGAAAATTATGATGCATCCGTCGGTTTTATTGATATCGTCACAGACCCGGAAGGGTTAAAAATCGGCCAAAGGCATATTACCATTTCAACGGTTGGCCTTGTTCCTGCTATATACCGACTGGCCGACGAAATGCGGGGCATTACACTCGCTGTTTCGCTTCATGCAGCTGACGATGAGACGAGATCAAAAATGATGCCTGTTAACAAAGCGTATGATATTCTAACCTTGTTGGACTCTTGTCGATATTACTATGAAAAAACGGGGCGGCGCATTACGTTTGAATATGCGCTAATCAATGGTCACAATGACACAGTACAAGATGCTCAAAAGTTGGCAAAACTCTTGCAGACGTTACCGTGCCATGTGAATTTGATTCCGGTTAACTACGTTCCGGAACGTAATCTCACACGCACACCGCAAGATCAAATACGAGCTTTTGCCAATGAATTAGAACGTCTGTCGGTCAATGCGACGGTTCGGCGCGAAATGGGTAGCGATATTGCTGCTGCTTGTGGACAATTGCGTGCGCAGCAGGCGAGGGAGAGAATTTAGGGAGTGAGTGGCATGCGGTTTGCTGCAAGATCGGATGTCGGGTTGGTTCGCAAAGTGAACCAGGACGGTTATATGACGGTGCAAAAAGAGGCGGACATTGTGATTGCCTCCGTGGCTGACGGAATGGGCGGACATGTGGCCGGAGAAGTAGCAAGTGCGATAGCATTGCAGTCGCTTGAACAAACTGTTCTTCAGGGAAAACTTGATGATCAAGAACAGCTATTAATGGATGCCATCGCGCTTGCGAATAAGCAGATTTATGAAAATTCCATACAAAACCCCGCATATTCCGGTATGGGGACAACGATCGTGGCATGCATCGCAAGCCATGAACGTGTCGTGATTGCCCATGTTGGGGACAGTCGAGCCTATTTGTATTCAGCATCGTCAGGTATTTCGCAATTGACAGAGGATCATTCTTTAGTCAATGAACTTGTGAAGCGTGGCCAGATCTTGCCTTCCGAAGCCACTCATCATCCGCAACGTCATATGCTGACGAAAGCTTTGGGAACGATGGAATACGTCAGCCCAGAGTGTCTTGTACATACATGGCAAGCAGGGGATATCCTACTTTTATGCTCTGATGGTCTTAGCGGGTATGTTGATGACGCACGAATTGAGTTTGTTCTCTCAACCGATGCCAGCTTGCAGGCGAAAGTTGACACCTTGGTTGATGATGCCCTTCATCAAGGCGGCAATGACAACATTACCGTCGTGGCTGTCACCATGGACGACGAGACAGTACGGAGGAATCAACCATGATGGGCAATATTCTTGGTGGACGCTATCAAATTTTAGAACGTATCGGTGGCGGTGGCATGGCCATCGTGTACCGAGGGCTGGATGTGTTATTACATCGCCCGGTATCGATCAAAATGCTTCGTCCCGAGTTGGTCGGGGATGCTGATTTTTTGCGACGCTTTAAGCGTGAGGCGCAAGCTGCTGCCAGCTTGTCTCATCCTAATGTGGTCAATATCTACGATGTGGGCCAAGATGGTGAAGCACATTATATTGTGATGGAATATGTAGATGGTAAGACGCTCAAGCAGTTAATTGAAGAGCGTGCACCGTTGCCAATCGATGAGACAGTGGCTATTGTCCGTCAGATTTGCGATGCACTCTCCCATGCGCACGAACATAATATCGTCCATCGCGATGTCAAACCTCATAACATTTTAATTAGCAGAACCGGACGCGTTAAAGTGACGGATTTTGGTATTGCTAGAGCTGTGTCGACCAATACGATCACGCATCATAGTTCTTCCGTACTTGGTTCTGTTCATTATTTTTCGCCGGAACAAGCTCGCGGAACTGTTGCAGATGCGAAGTCAGATGTATACTCGCTCGGTGTCGTGCTCTATGAAATGTTGACAGGTCAAGTCCCTTTTTCTGGTGACTCGCCTATTAGCATCGCGCTAAAACATTTACAAGAACCTGTTATTGAGCCACGGGTTCTCACGCCAAACATACCTCAAAATCTGCAAACGATCGTGTTAAAGGCTCTTGAGAAAGATCCTCAAAGGCGCTACCAAAGTATTCGACAAATGGCTGATGATCTGGAACGGGCGGTATATTTACCGGACATGCCTTCGTATTCAACGTCGCAATCGGCATTATACCCTGACGCTAATCCGACCATTCAGATCCCCGTCATTAAAGGTGGCGTGATTCCTGGCAGTACAGGCAATGCGGCGTCGGTGACTGATTTTGCCCTACATGCCCCGACAAGTCCGTCGCCCAAACCACCAGTACTTCAAGAGAGCATGCATATTTCACAAAATGAAATTCATCCGCTTGATGAGCAAGAGGAAGATGAGGAAGAAGAAATAAAGCGACCTTGGTGGAAACGTCTTTTAATTTTCTTTGCTTGGTTTTTTGGCTTGCTTGGCTTAACAGCCTTGGCCGCGGTCGCCGCGATCTATATCATTTCCACCTTTGGCCATACCAAGGCTGTCAAGGTACCTAACTTGGTTGGAATGACCTACGATCAAGCGCATCAGGAATTGATCACGCTTGGATTTTCTCCGACGAAGATTCATGAGACATATGATTCAAGTTCATCATCCAGTGTTCAGATCGGCCAGGTGGAAAGTCAAAGTCAAGGACCGGGAAGTGTTTTGCCCGATCAGGATGTTTTTTTGAAGGTAAAGACAGGGAGCGCTCAGGCAATTATGCCAAACCTTGCAGGTGAGATACAAAGTGCTGCTTCGGCCCAATTAGTGGATATGGGTGTTCCAAGCGGCAATATCACCGTGACGCAACAACCCAGCGCATCGGTTCCGGTTAATGAAGTGATTTCGACAACGCCAGCTTCAGGGACGTCTTTTGCAACCAATACCGCACCTGTCACGTTAGTTGTCAGCTCAGGGGCACAGTATGCAGCCGTTCCCAATGTCGTTGGCAAGACGCAAAGTGCGGCGCAATCCACGCTTTCTGCGGATGGATTTACGGCAGGCACCGTGACAAAACAATCGTCTTTTACCATTCCTGTTAACCAAGTGATCAGTCAAAGTCCGCAGCCGGGACAACAGGCAAGTTCAGGATCTACGGTAGATTTGACGATTAGTTCCGGTAAACCAGCGGGAACAGCAGTAACTACACAAGATGTTCAAGTTGCTTTACCGCCCGGCACCTTGTTGCCAGCGACGGTAAAAATTGTTGTGATTGATGCCACAGGAACCAATACGGTTGTTGATACGTCACAGTCCAATCCGCAAGCTACTTACTCCGTTAAGGTTACGACAACGTCCACGCAGTCTGGGGAAATTGATGCGTACATTGATGGACAGTTGGACACGACATCGATCATACCAGCGGGTACTACGACCAGTAGCAGCACGAGTTCAGGTTCTGGCACCGGAACTTCAACGACACCAACGTCACCATCATCTTCACCATCATCTTCACCATCGACGACGGGCGCGACGTCACCATCAGGTCCGGCAACGCCACGTGGCGCGACAGGACCTGCAACTGGCACGACGGGTTCGTCCACTCACTAAGTATCGGGAGGCGTGGGTTTGCGACCACTTGACGGTCGAATTATCAAAGCGATTGCAGGTTTCTATTATGTGCACACCGAGCAGGGAATTTTAGCCTGTAAGGCGCGTGGCGTATTTAAAAAACGCGGCATCACGCCACGCGTAGGTGATTTTGTCGTTATTGACCCACAAGGAACGATGGAAGGAATTATTGATGAGGTCAAGCCGAGAAGAAACGAGATAACACGACCGAAGATCGTGAATATCGATCAGGTTTTGTTAGTTTTTTCTTTGGCTGACCCTCCCTTGTCCCTCTATCAAATGGATAAAATGCTGGCCATGACAGCATTGCATGGCTTTACTGCTCGCATCGCACTCACAAAAATCGATCTACCAGGGACGGCGCAGGTGCTTGATACGGTGGTCACTATTTATGAACCACTTGGTTACGTTATTTACCCACTTGATTTGCATCATCAAGTTGGATTTGCCGCACTGCGCGATGGATTAAAAGGGGTTGTTACGGTTCTTACTGGGCAATCGGGTGTTGGCAAATCCACATTACTGCGTACGCTTAGTCCCGAATCCGGTGCAGTCTCAGGGAATGTTAGCGATGCAAGTCACCGCGGTAAACACACGACAACGAGCGTTGAAATGTACCCTTTTGAAGATGGATACATAGCTGATTCACCTGGTTTTTCACAGTATGATGTACTACTTGAGGAGCCGGCTGAACTCGAAAAATTGTTTCTTGAGATTCGGCGCGTTGGTCAGGCGTGCACCTATCGGGGATGTCTGCATGAACAGGAAGATGGCTGTGCTGTTGTTGAAGCTGTAGCAAAGGGAAGTATCGCGCAATCGCGTTATGACAGCTATGGACAGATGTTGCGCGCTATTAAAGAATGGAAGGCGAGGCGGTACTAGTGTTTGTTCAAGTCGCACCGTCCATTTTATCCGCAGATTTTGCTGAACTTCGGAAGGCTGTACAAGCACTTGAAAATGCAGGTGCAGATGCTATTCATATCGACGTTATGGATGGGCATTTCGTGCCGAATTTAACGTTTGGGCCGCCGGTTATTGCTGCTTTACGTAAGTATACGAGGTTGCCATTTGATGTTCATTTGATGATTGAACATCCCGAAGATTCCCTTTTAACTTATCGCCAGGCTGGCGCCGATAGTATTACTGTACACGTTGAAGCTTGCACCCATTTGCAAAGGACACTTGCGATGATCCGTGAATTAGGTGCTCAGGCGGGTGTTGCCATCAACCCCGCGACATCGGAGCAAGTTTTGGATTATATCGTAGGTGATGTCGATCTCGTACTCGTCATGACAGTTAATCCTGGGTTTGGCGGGCAAGTATTCTTGCCTGCGATGATCGAAAAAATCAAACGGGTGCGCGAACTTCTTGCGTTGCATGGACGACGATCCGTACCGATCGAGGTAGATGGCGGCATTACGCCCGTTACAGCAGCAAGTTGTATCAGCGCCGGGGCATCCATTCTTGTTGCAGGGTCTTATGTATTTGGAGCCGACAACCTGTCGCAAGCAATTTTAAGCTTACGTGGGAAATAGGCACAAAATCTCTCCTAGGCGAATATAGTGAAGTGATAGCGTTTCGCTGTTGACATAGCTATAATTCGTTTCGTTCTGATGCGACCGATGTATCTCGCCATGAAGCGCAATAAAGCGATGCGATAGGAGGGGGAGTCTTAATGCGATTCTATACCATCAAATTGCCACGGTTTCTTGGGGGCATCGTCAAGGCCCTGCTGGGTGTGAAAAACCGCAGTTAATTCATTATGTGAAGACAAAATGAAAAAAGCACCCCGCGCGGTGCTTTTTTTAATCAAGCTTGACAAACTTTAGATAGCGCGTTTCACTTTGCCGCCTTTAAGACAGCGTGTGCAAACTCGAATGCGTTTCACGGAGCCGTTGACATTCGCGCGTACCGATTGAAGATTAGGAAGCCAACGACGCTTGTTTAAAATGTGGGAGTGGCTCACGGCATTTCCGACCTGAGGACCTTTACCGCATACTTCACAACGTTTCGCCAAGACAATGCACCCCCTTCGATCAGACATTAACTTTGTTATAATAGCACACTCATGTCTTGATAACAATCACCGATTCTCTCCGATCCACCCTACGTTTCTTCACACTTTTCTTGGTGAGTTTGGTGTAGTACACTTAGAAAAACCAATAGGATAGTTCTCAGGTGGAGGGATCGATATGCCAACTGTTGTTTCAAACGACTTGGGCAAGATTTTTATCGCCGATGAAGTAATTGCCACAGCGACAGGTATGGCAGCGTTGGACTGCTATGGATTGGCTGACATGGCAGCGAGAAAAGGCATGCGTGACAGTCTGTCAGAACTTTTAGGCAGAGAGAATCCTGGGCGCGGTGTGGAGGTCAAGGCATTACCTGACTCCTTGGAGGTTGATCTGTTTGTGATCGTCAGCTATGGTACACGGATACCTGAAGTGGCGGCCAACTTGCGCGATAAGGTGCGTTATACACTACAAGAGTCTTTCGGGATTGTTGCCGATCAAATTAACATTCATGTACAAGGTGTTAAAGTGATCGGGGAGAAATAGGGGGGCACGTTTCGGTGCAGTATCAAGAGCGGATGAACCCGTCGCAGTTTATGCGAATGATTCACTACGGCTATGAAGAACTGCAAGCTAAAAAGGAGGAAGTTAATGCATTAAACGTGTTTCCTGTACCCGATGGTGATACGGGCACCAATATGTATCTGTCTTTTTCATCGGGCATACGTGAGATGGAAAAGCTCCCGCCTGACGTGGAGCTTGAAAAAGTCGTGGAAGCGCTTGCTCTAGGTCTTTTGATGGGTGCACGAGGCAATTCAGGTGTTATTTTGTCGCAGTTATTTCGCGGATTTCAGTTGGTTTGTTCGGGCTCCGATGAGGTCACACCCGAATTATTGGCCAAAGCCCTTAGTAAAGGCGTGGAAACTGCTTATAAGGCTGTGGCGCGGCCGGTTGAGGGAACAATCTTGACTGTTGCCCGAGAGGCTGCATCAAGTGCTCTTAAAGTTGCCAAAAAACCGCAAGCTACCTTAGTAACGGTACTCAAAGCAGCCATTGCAGCGGGCGAAGTGACGTTAAAAAGGACGACTGAGATGCTGCCAGCGCTTGCGCAAGCAGGCGTCGTGGATTCAGGTGGTCAAGGCCTTCTTCATATTTACAAAGGGTTTATGCGTAATTTTATCCTGGATCACGATCAGGAGATATTTCCGTTTGATCAGTCCATCCGACAAGTACCTCTAGCCTATGCTGCGGCAGAGGTTCATGGTCAAGGTGAATATGGATATTGTACGGAATTTCTTCTTAAGATTGATGAGACATCACAAAATTTGCAAGAGGTTCAAGAAAAACTTAAACAGGAATTGCTGGACTTGGGCGATTCGCTGCTTGTCGTGTCCACATCTGGTATCGTTAAAGTTCATTTGCACACTCTTGCTCCTGGATTGGCGTTGCAAGCGGGCTTGGCCTATGGAAGCCTGCTTACCGTAAAAATTGATAATATGACAGAACAGCACCAAGCTTTGACAACGCAAGGGGTAATATCACCTGTAAAAAGGTATCACAATTCTGACGCGGCCGATTCCGTGCGCCAACAATGCGGTCTTGTCGTCGTAGTTGCTGGGGAAGGGTTAACGGAAATTTTCCACAGTTTACATGTCGATGCGGTGGTGTCTGGTGGGCAAACGATGAATCCATCGACAAAAGAGATTTTGCAGGCGGTCGAACAGGTACAAGCTCATCATGTGTTTATTTTGCCGAATAACAGCAACATCTTTATGGCTGCGCAACAAGTAGAAGAAGTGACTCATGGACGAGCAAAAATGCTTGCGACCGATTCGATCGGTGCGGGGTTCGCTGCGGCGTTAGCTTTTGACAAGGCAGCATCTGCGATAGATAACGAGAAAGTCATGCAAGAAGCGTTGGGTAAAATCCATTCCGGAGCCATTACGGCATCCGTTCGTGATAGTACCATGGATGATCATGCGGTACGGCAAGGTGAGTACATGGGCCTGGCGGACGGACAATTGCTTTTTGTCGATCCAAATCGAGACAGCGTTTTAAAAAGTATGCTTGAGCATTTTTGCTTAGAGGGTGCTGAAATTTGTACCGTTTTTTATGCGCAAGAAGCTTTGGCTACGGAGGCGCAAGCTGTTGTTGATCAAGTTCAGATGCATTTTCCAGACGTCGAATTTGAGGCCCACTATGGTGGACAACCAGTGTATGAGTACTTACTTGCATCGGAATAAGAGGTGTAGAGTATGTCGCGTGAAATGGCTTCAGAAACCTCGCTACAGTCGGTTGATGTCCTGTTCGTTCCGGGAATCGGTCCGGAACGCGCGGGACTTTTACACAGATTGGGTATTTTTAGTGTGTATGATCTTTTGTACTACTTTCCTTTTCGGTATGATGAATTGACATCAACTTCTGAAGCACTAGAAGATGGCGTTAAAGTATCTTTGGTGGTGACCGTTTCAGGACCACCTGCTGTGCGATTTCGCGCGTCACGTTCAACGGTGACTGTGCCTGTGCAAAGTGATGAAAACATGCTTAAAGCAGTATTTTTCAATCAACCTTATGTGAGACATCAAGCAACCTTAGGAAGACTCCTGCGCATTTCAGGTAGCTATAATAGTCGTTATGGCTCTGTTCAAGTTTCTTCGTATGAGTTTCTTAAGGATCACGTAAGCACTCCAAGCAACCCCGTTTATCGAGTGACAGAAAACCTATCGGTAAAGACGTTGCGAAAGATGATCGCTACAGCGCTTAGGACGCATGGTACTCTGCTTGAAGATCGACTTCCTGCTACGTTGCGTGCTCGCTTCAAGTTGGTCTCTATTCAAGATGCGGTGATGTTTATGCACAGTCCTCAGGACACCGAACAACTTCGTCAGGCGCGTAGACGTCTGGTTTTTGAAGAATTTTTGCTGTTTCAAGTGCGTCTGCAGATGCAACGCCATCGTAGCCGTGAGACAACGCATCAAGCTTTGGATGTTATTACTCTACAACAAGGTGTCAAGGTATACCTTGATGCGTTGCCTTTTACATTAACTACTGCGCAAAAGCAAGCGATTGTGGAAATTTTGCAAGACATGGCAAGTGGCATA
>JAKACU010000066.1 GCA_021821185.1 Bacillota bacterium | reverse complement strand
CTGCCCAAGTTCGATAAGATCAGCCACCGACGTATACATGGTGCTATGAACATCCATCACAGCACGCGAGAAATTCCCGTCAGAATCCATAATCGCACGCGTCTCGCCTTCATAATGAAGCAACCTCGTGGCATCCAATTCCCGAGCGCGCTTGGCCATGGCGAGGTGGTTTTGCCCATAACCCGATTCATTGCCTAATGACCACATGATGATACAAGCATGATTTTTATCACGCACAATCGTGCGTTCCATGCGATCCACATACGCTTTACACCATACATCATCATCACTCAGTTGACTCCAGTTACCAAGAGGAGAGAAGCCATGACACTCCAGGTCCGCTTCTCCAATTACGTACAACCCATAGCGATCGCATAGTTCATAGAATCTCGGATCATTAGGGTAATGACTGGTACGCACCGTGTTGATATTGTGTTGTTTCATTAAAAGTACATCCTCTTGCATCCAAGAAAAAGGCACAGATTTACCATAAACCGGATGGTGATCATGGCGATTGACCCCTTTGATCATGATCGCCGTCCCATTGATAAGAAGCAGACCACCGCGTAATTCGACACTACGAAACCCTACATCAGACGGGATAATCTCAAGAATTTTCTGTTCGTCATCAAGCAACGTGATTGACAGATGGTACAAATAAGGATCCTCTGCAGACCACGTATGTACTTCAGAGATGTCAACACAAAGTTGCAAACTTTGCGTCTTTTGTGTAGCCACAGTACAATCGCTATCTTGCCAAACAACCGGTACAAGTGCGCCATCATCATCATAAAGTGTCGCACGAACTTTTCCTGATCTCACTTGCGATCCGGTATTTTGAATATCCACGCCTAAAGATAAGGTAGCGTTCGTGTAGGATGCATCTAACGTTGTCGTCACCGTAAAATCAGCGATATGCAAAGTGGGCCGAACCATGATATAGACATCCCTAAAAATGCCACTTAACCACCACTGATCTTGATCCTCCAAATAGCTCCCATCCGAAAATTGAAACACTTGTACAGCGATCGTATTGACACCGTCATGGACATACTGCCCAATCGCAAATTCGGAAGGCAGACGACTCCCCTGACTGTACCCTACATAGAATCCATTGATAAACACCTGAAAGGCACTATCCACGCCTTCAAATCGCAAGCTAATGTACTTATCAGCGATCGCATCACCTAATAAAAAGGTTCTTCGATAACAACCCGTTGGGTTTTGTGTCGGCACATGCGGTGGATCAACCGGAAACGGATAGATGACGTTGGTGTAATGAGGTCGACCATAACCATGCATTTGCCAACTTGATGGCACAACGAGATTATCCCAAGACGTATCATCAAATTCAGGAATAGAAAATGATTCGGGAACCGCTTTAGGTGTGTCGTAGTAAGCAAACTTCCAACTTCCATGCAAGGGATAAAAAAAGGCAGAGTTACCCCACTCCTTGAAATTTGCCGATAATTCATCCGCAAATGGTATAAAATAGGAGCGAGCTTGCAGACGGTTTTCTTCTAACATTTCAGGATTTTCAATGATCATCATAATCCCCCTCGTTAACTAGAAAGCGCATTCATGAAAGCCTACAAATAATGAAATCGACGCTACTATACTATTTTTTATATGGTCACGAGGCCATAAGTGTCCATTTTGAATATAGCTTACTTCATCAAATTGTCAATGGAAACAGGGCAATCCCTAATTTTCTAGGGACTGCCCTGCTACGCGCCTACTCCCACTCAATCGTCGCAGGAGGCTTTGATGTAACATCATATACCACACGATTGACACCAGCGACTTCGTTACACATACGATTTGACATGCGTTCAAGTACCTCATACGGCACATGGGCAAATTGGGCAGTCATGCCATCGCGCGACGTGACGGCACGAATAGCTACTGTATAACCATACGTGCGTTCGTCCCCCATTACACCCACGCTTCGAACACCGGTTAGCACGGCAAAGTACTGCCAAATCTCACCCATAAGGTCCGCTTTTTGGACTTCCTCGCGAACAATGGCGTCAGCGCGTTGCAAGATAGTTAACTTTTCTTCTGTAACTTCACCTATAATACGAATAGCAAGTCCTGGGCCAGGAAACGGTTGACGCCACACAAAGTGATGTGGCAGTCCAAGTTTTTCACCTAACTCTCGTGCTTCATCTTTAAACAGCGTGCGAAGCGGCTCAATCAGCTCAAAATGCAAATCTTTGGGTAACCCGCCGACATTATGATGTGATTTGATGGTAGCCGCCGTCTTAGTACCACTTTCGATGACGTCGGTATATAGCGTTCCTTGGCCAAGAAACTTAAAATCACCCAAAGTCGATGCTGTTTCGTCAAATACATGAATAAATTCGGCGCCGATACGTTTGCGTTTTTGCTCAGGATCGGACACCCCGTCAAGCAAAGCCAAAAAACGATCACGTGCATCAATGCGGTGAATGGCCATATGAAACACTCCTGAAAACATATCCATCACCTGATTGGCCTCATCTTGCCGCAAGAAACCATGATCCACAAAGACGCAAGTCAGCCGATCCCCGATCGCTCGATGGAGCAATGCCGCTGTAACCGATGAATCGACGCCACCGGACAAAGCAAGAAGGACACGCTCATCGCCCACCTGCTCACGAATCTGACCAATCATGTCATCGATGAAAGAATCCATCTGCCACGTCGGCTTACATTCACATACCGAAAACAAGAAATTTTGCAACAATTGATCGCCATAATCAGTGTGTTGCACTTCAGGATGAAACTGTACACCGTACAACTGACGACCAGCATCACTCATGGCAGCGACAGGCGCACTTGGTGTATGAGCATCGAGTTGAAAACCTGTTGGGGCAGCCATTACGACATCACTATGGCTCATCCAAACGCGTTGCGTTGTTGGTGTCCCTGCAAATAATGGACTTTGCGACGCAACGGTGACATCGGCTGATCCATACTCTCTTGCGGGAGCGCGCTCGACGGTAGCATGAAAATCTTTGGCGATCAGTTGCATGCCATAACAGATGCCTAAAATCGGAACCCCTAATTCATAGACCGCAGGATCGATCGTTGGAGCCCCCTGCTCATAGACACTTTTGGGCCCACCGGAAAAAATGATCCCTTTCACATTTTTTTCGCGCAATGTCTGCGCCGTCACGTCATGAGGTAAAAGTTCCGAATAGACGTGCAGATCTCGAATGCGTCTTGCGATCAACTGATTGTATTGACCACCAAAATCCAACACAACAACAAAATCTTCATGACGACTCAATACGAACAGCCACCTCTCCAAAAATTAACCGCGCATCTTCTGCCCATTGTGCACACTTGACCCGTTGTGCACCCCAAAACCTGTCGGCTTACGCCGAAAATAGCGAGCCACATCACGCAACATCATGTTGCCTTGACTAAGCATCGGCATCTCCACGTGCTCACTGTAGCGCATCTCTTCATACCACAGAACAAAGCGCAAGGCCGCACTACGTGCACTTTCTTGCGATAACCCATGTCGCACCTGGCGCAAAGAGTCTGACGCCACAAATTCACGCAAAGTAATCCCTTGCGGTTTTTGTCCCACTAAGCGATAAAAGCGATGCATGATGGCATCAAGCGCACGATCTTTACTTGAACTAAAAAGCTTTCTTTGTCTTTTACGATACCATGTATGCCATCCTACGATAAACAACCAGATGAACGCAACAAGAAGTACAATAGCCCCTAACACAGCCAAGCCTAAAGCGGCCCATGTCGGTAAGTGACTTGTCAAAGTTCCACCTTTTGATCCTTTTGCAGTTGCAATCGATGGATGTTGCGCCTTTGCATGAGCCGTACCCACAGCAGGATGCGTTTGCGAATGCGTTTGCGTGTTTGGCAAGACAAACGACGGTGTAGCTTCAAACGGTACCCAGCCATAGCCTGCAAACCACACCTGCGTCCATGAGTGCGCATCCGTACCATGCAAGACATATTGTTTGCCTGGTCCGTGATAATTCGGATTGGCAGGAACCGATACAAAACCTTTCACCCAGCGTGTGGGGATGTTTACAGCGCGTGCCAATACCGCAAGCGAACTCGAGAAAAAGTCACAATAGCCACGATGCGTAACAAACAAAAATTGATCCACAAAATCTTGGCCAGGCTTAATGAAAGGAATGTTCTGCGTCTGATAGGTTTCGTGAGATTGTAGATAGCCAATTATAGCTTCTACCTTAGCTAACGTTCCATGTTTGCCTGCGGTAATTTTTTTGGCTAACTGTACCACACGAGATGGCAAAGACTTTGGTAATTCCAAGTCTTGCGGAAAAGCATAAGCCAAGTTGCCATCATGCACTTGTGAAAGCTCTGCATTGGATACGATAGGTACCTCTGACGTCACCGTATAGTGTTGACCAGGTTTTAAGGTACCAAAAGAAATCGAGTCAGCCGTCGTATCGACGGTGTACGATTTGATACCTTTAGGAGGCGTGACTTTTGTAACCTGATAACCTGCAAAAGCCACAGGATACGTACCTGTCACATCTTCAATATGTTGGGTAACGGTTTGTGTCGCTAATTGAGTAGTCGGTCCCATATCTTGCGTCATGACATCCGTTAGAGCATGACCGGCAGGCAGCGTCGTTGGGGATGGCGCATCAGGCGTCCACCCGGTGCCCGTGTAAGTATCTAACGTTTGCCCTTGATAATAGGATGGATCGTTCGCAATGACGCGAAAAAACACCGCAGGGCTGCCATTAAATGGGCCGCCTAAGGAATTGTCATTGGCACCATAATTGGATGCTTGCGAGCCTGTCGCCGATAATAAAATGGCGTGCCACAACGCTGTAGGTTTGGGCCACGTAGCCGACTGCTTTGGCAACATGAGTCCCACGATCATCATCGCGACCACAAGTCCGATGGGTGCTGCAGCATGGCGCAACAAAGCGCGATAAGAATGCAATTGCGAGATTATATGCAAACGCGGCAAATGCATCCACATCAACAAGGTAAGACCAATCAGAAAAAAAACGACGATCGCCCATGCATCGTGCACCTGATACGTCGTGGACAGATCGATTAACGCAAATTCACCTGCTGCAGTAGCCACCATCATCCAGTAAGGGCGCGTCGTTCCTTCTTCTAACAACCTTGTGCCAAAGGTGATCACGCCTAAAAAGGCCAATGTACGAACACCGTTTGTCACGTACTGATAATCATGCGAAAGAACACTTTGTATGGCACTGACAAGGTCATTTTTGAGAGATAGAAAAAAGACAAAAGGTTGGCTCCACGAAATCTGTGGATAGTACTCCCATTTGAGTAGAACAAGTACCGCAACGGCAAGCAGCGAATAACGCAACGTCCTATTTCGTACAAAACTACTCACTAAAAGGAGCCCAATGTAAAAGATAATCGGTATAGTTTCCCCCATGTATCCTACATTGCGCGCCGCCAAAAGCACGATGCTGATCCAAAGAAACAGCAGTGTGGACACACCGATACGGTGAGCGAGTTCACGATCTAATGAAATGCGCACCTGAGATCATCCCTCCTGCTGTTACCGCATCCAAATCAGACAATGCATATACCTCATAAATCCGCCATCCAAACGTACGCAATCTTGCGATCGTCGCTTGCGAAGACTCTTCTATCGATTCGGTTCGCGTAAAAAACACATCAAAATGTTGCTGCCTTTGCTTCGCGATAACAGCCAGACGCAAAAGATCGTCGTTGATCATATCGGTGACAAGAACCACCGCTGTTTGCCGAGGCAACGTCATAAAACGCCAGAATTCTTCAGAAAACTGGCTGCGCCGCGTGCCTTCAACCATAGCGAGGTGTTCCATTACCTGCAAAAAGCCAACATCACCTTTGCTCACAGGAAACTCTGTACATGTAGAGCCAAAAGACAGTAATCCAAAAGACATCGTCGCGTGATACATGTATTGCAAAAGCGATGCTAATGTCGACAACATCAGTTCAAAGTCCTCTTGCTGTGTCTCACCAAAGCGCGCATCAAGCGCAAAGACAACATCATTCGTGACATAGTGCTCGAATTCTTTGGAGCGCAGTTCTCCTGTTCGCGCACTTGCAGGCCAGTGGATACGACTTAACCTATCTCCCGCAACATAATCACGAACACCAACAACTTTGGTTGCATCATCTGTCGCACGTCCTTGTGCCGAACGGTTGCCTTGCTGCACTTGTAACGACTTGTTCCATGTGATTAACGGGTAAGTCTCAGGATAAACGATCAATTGCGAAACAGCAGGAATCGAAACCGTCCACGTTAAAAGGCCAAACATATCTCCCCCCGTGATATGTACGGAAGCGAATCGATACACACCGCGTATGACATGCTTTGCCGTATACTCCACCTTGGCTTCGCGACTACGCCAAGGAAACACCATCCAAGACGTGCGATTCATTCGCACAGCAAGTTTCTGTGCGACGTCATCTTCAACGCGAAGCCACTGTACAGGCAACCATGGTGACTCTTGCAAGGCAATGATCAAAGTCACATCGATATCGGTACCTGCGTGCACACGCTTAGCGGAAATTTTGCGCGTAACTTGAAAGGTACGGCGTCGCGATACCATAGCGATCGTTTCATAAAGGATAAAAAAGATAAATGCCCCAAACAAAAACCATGGTCCAAACCCGCCGAACATCTTAGAAATGACAAATAACGCGAACCCCGTCAGGTAAAGCAGCGTGAGAACAATCGCATTTCGCATCGAAGTTACCTTTGATCCGATATGACAGGCACCGTGACAGAATTCACCATGTCATCGAGTAGTTCCTTAGCTGTTTGGCCTTGAATACGAGCTTCCGGGTGCAAAATCATGCGGTGCCCAAAGACAGGTTCGACCAACATCTTGATATCATCGGGAATGACAAACATGCGACCATTTATATACGCCAAGGCTTGTGCCGCACGCGCCAAAGCAATTGCGCCGCGCGGTGAAACGCCAAGATAAACTTTATCGTGATGTCTCGTTTTATGAACAATATCCACAATATATGCGTAAAGAGAGGAGTCGATAAAAACAGTTGCTGCATCTTGCTGCCACTTGATAATTTGTTCTGGTGTTACAACAGCTGATAAGTCTTGTACCATGACGCCTGTTGTCCCACGCAACAACACATCAAGCTCCTCATCACGTGTCGGGTATCCAACAGATAATTTTAAGAGAAAACGATCCAACTGCGCCTCAGGCAGAGGAAAAGTTCCCTCATATTCAATAGGATTTTGCGTCGCAAGCACAAAAAAAGGCGTGGGCAACGCATGCGTAACACCATCAAACGAGACACTATGTTCCTCTAGAGCCTCAAGAAGCGCAGCTTGGGTTTTCGGTGATGTGCGATTGATCTCGTCAGCTAAGACGATCTGGCTAAAGATGGGACCTTCCCGGTATTCGAAGTCGCCGATACGTTGATTAAAAATCGCGGTTCCCGTCACATCGGACGGCAAAAGATCGGGTGTAAACTGAATGCGCTTAAATTCGCAAGCTGTACTTCTCGCGAGTGCTCGCACAAGCACCGTCTTGCCGACACCAGGAACATCCTCGAAAATAACATGTCCTCGGCTGATCATTGCCACAAGGCATAGACGCACAACGTCAGACTTGCCAACAATAACTTGTCCGACATGATCGATAACGTGTTGAATCAGCGCTGCAGGTTCTTCTGTTTTGTCCTCTATCGTCTGTGTTGTTTCCATGGAATAAAAGAGCCTCCTACCGCCCCACAGGTTACTAGTCAATCAACCTTTTTCTATTGTCGCAGGCATCCTAGATAAACGCAATTACCTTGTGCAAACAATTAATCGTGGACATAGTTTAAGGGATTCAGCGATACCGGAAACCCCGATGCATTAAAACCCGTGGCAACAGTAAAATGCAAATGCGGTCCGGTTGCTTGCCCATCTGCACCCACATAAGCGATCACTTGCCCCTGTTTGACCACGTCGCCTGGTTTCACCAACAATCCTGAAGCGTACATATGCCCGTAGATGGTCAACAAACCATTAGCATGTTTCAAGACGATCCAGTGTCCAAACCCATAGGCTGTCCCTGCATACAATACAACACCGTCTGCGACAGCTTCGATCGGTGTACCATCGGGTGCACCGATGTCGATGCCATTATGAAACTCATTGCCACCAAAGATATTGCGCCATCCATACCCTGATGTAATGTCGTAGTAATGCGGAACAGGCCAAATCCACGCACCTGTACCGAGATGTAAATGGGCGGTATTTGCAATCGATGGGTTCACCCGAAGCAACGATACGATTGTATTCGCCAAATTTTGTTCTGCTTGCAACTCGCTTTGGATATCGGCAATTGCCGCCGCTTTTTGTTGTTGTACATCCGCCAATACGACGCGCCTTTGCGCGAGCTTTTGCGTCTGCTGTCTTTGTTCATAAGACAAATTCCCAAACATCGTTTCTTCTGATGCTCTTTGCTGCCACAATAACTTATACATAGCGTTATAGTGAGCACGTTGTGCTTTTACCTGTATAAGCAATTGTTGATCTTGCTTAGCAATGAGCGTAAGCGCGCTCATCCTGTTTAGGAAATCAGAAAAGCTTGTGGCACTAAACAACACCTCAAGGTAACTCACCGACCCACTCTCGTACATCACGCGCAAGCGCTCTTTGAGCACACCATTGACGGCAAGCATCTTACGGCGTGCTGATGCCGCCTGTTGCGCCGTTTGCAAAAGATGTTGCTGAGATATTCGTAGGCGATCTTTTAAGATGGCGATGTGTGACGAATCTGTTTGAATAGCGCGCGTTATCGAGGATAACTGCGTTTCAATAGCTTGTTCTTTAGAGGATAGATATGCGACTTTCTGTCGTTCCTGGGATTGCTTTAGCTTGACTTGGTTTAACTGAGTTCGTGCACTCGTTAAAGAGTCAGCATAGCTCGCTGTCACCATGGAGCCAAACGTCAGCACCACGCTTAACACGCACAGCAAAGACAAGATCCATAACTTTCTTGTGAAAAACGTCTTCAAAACCATCCCTCGCATCGCGAAACAGATTGTGTCCCACTCTAGCACTATATGTTCGACAAATTACGAGTTGATTCCTGCTTTATCACACAAGCAAAAAGTCCCGCGAAACCCAGCGGGACTTGTCTTTTACGCTGCTTTGCTTACAATAAACCGTGTTTTGTCAGCCAGTTTTTTGCGACGGTCATCGGACGCTGATGTTGTAAATCGACAGCTTCATTCATTTTTTGCATCTGCGAATCATCTATTTTATTAGCTAGTTTGTCAAGCACCGTTTTTAGTTGCGGATGCGCTGCAAGTACGCTATCGCGTACGATCGGCGCTGCATAGTACGGAGGGAACAAGTGCTTGTTATCCTGTAAAATGGTCAAATGATACGCTGGAATTTGACCATCTGTGGAAAAGGCATCAATAACGTCCACTTTCTTGTCAACTAAGGCTTGATATTTAAGACCAATTGCCATCGTGCTAACCGACTTAAAATGCGTACCATACACTCTATTCATAGCAGGCAAGGTATCTGCACGCACCGTGAAATCCGTATCGCTGCCTAAAATTAAATTCCCTGACTTTGCCGCCAATTGCGAAATCGTCGTAATCCCTAGCCGCTTTGCTTCACTTTGTCGCATCGCCATCGCATACGTATCATTAAATCCGAGCGGTTTTAACCACGTAACATGGTATTTGCTCTGAAATTGTTTTTTCACGGTATTATACACCGCGTTGGGGTTGGTATTGACAGGATCATGCAGGATATTGACAAGTCCTGTCCCTGTATATTCCACGTAAAGATCGATGTTGCCAGTCTTTAAAGCATTCCAAGTCACCGCGCTA
>JAKACU010000065.1 GCA_021821185.1 Bacillota bacterium | reverse complement strand
AGCCCTTCCTGCTAACATGGGGCAAGTCGGTGGTTACTACTCGTCCCAAAATCAGTAACCACCAACTTGTAAAAATACGCATCAACAGTGGCCATGACGTTTCGTCAGTTGTATGGCTTTCTTGATCTTTTTGCGCGTTTCTGGATGCGTCAAAAAAGATTCGGCCTGTTGGCGAGCCAAGTGTTCTCTCTCTTCGCGCGCTAACATCAACTTCGGTTCCGAGGATTTTCGACGGGTTTCCAGATGTGTCAAGAGTGGGTTGGGACGTTCATGTCTTCGTATGACCATCTCATCCATCCTCCAAAGTCAAGAGTCACAATCAGCGACTGCTCGATGGCCGTGCTATGAGCTATTGGCCATAAACTCGGTCAACTGAGCCGGTGTTCTACAAAACTGTACTTGCTATGTTGCAAATTCACATCATGTGAGAACATCTCCACGTAAATCCGTACCGTCTCCATACTGCTATGCCCGAGGATTCTCTGAAGTGAAAAAATGTCTCCGCCCGCAAGAATGTAGTATTTTGCCATAGTGTGGCGAAACGTGTGTGGCGACACCCGGACATTTGTGATTCGCGCCTGTTCCCCATACTGTTTGATCAGTTTTTGTGTGGTTCCGATAGCGATGGGTTCTTCGTCGATGGTCACGAACAGTGCATCCGTCAGAGCATTCCCTCGCTCTCGAATATACCTTTGTAGCACCTGTCGCATTTTGCTTTGGATGGGCACCAAGCGTTGCTTTGAGCCCTTGCCATGGACCAAAACATTACCGTCACGAAGATGAACATCGGACATTTGAATGCCAACCAGTTCCGAAATCCGAATCCCCGTCTCAAACAACAACAGCATCATGGTGTAATCCCGCAGGCCAGTGAATGTGGACTGATCCGGTTGTCGGAGCAGTCGCGAAATTTCATCTTCGCTAAAAGTCTGAATGATAACCTTCTCAGCTTTAAGAACCGGCAAATCCGCGCTATAGTCGCGGGGCAGGTAACTTTCCCTATGCAGGAATTGAATGAGCCCCCGAACCGACCGAATCCGCCCATTGATGGTGTTCACCTTCAGCCCAAGCTCTTCGAGCATGTAGAATACAAAATGCTCCTTCAGAAACGACACGGTGAGTTTTCTGCAATCCTCAATCGTCACGCCCTGCATACCTAGGACTTTCTCCAGGGCATTCAGGTTCTCCTTGTGCCAGCGTTGCGTCTGTTTCGCCAATCCTCGGATATCGCGCAAAAACTGCACCTTCGCATCCGCCAAGGAGATGACCCGCTCTTCCGGCACAGCCACCTCTTCCACAAAATCAATCGTATTTTTTCTCCGTTTCGCCATGACCCACACGTCTCCTTTTTCGGACGTGTGGGGGACTCGGCCACATTTGCCCGCACTTTTACGGACGTGTATGCCCACACGTTCCCGCAAAATTTGAGGCAAAATTCCCCTATAAAATGGAAGCAGGGTTTTTGAGCCAAAGGCCCAAAAACCCTGCTATACTGCGGTATTCCAGACTTTTCTGGTGTCGAGAGCGGGACTTGAACCCGCACCCCTTACGGGACACGCCCCTCAAACGTGCGCGTCTGCCAATTCCGCCACCCCGACATGTAAATGGCTATATCTCAAAGTATACTCTACCGAAAGATATTTTGTATTATACAGCATGTAAAAATAAAATGCCAGCACACTCGATATTGTATTTATTGCCAATTAAAAATAATGCTAATAAAAGCGCTGGAAAATGTCGTATGTGTACAAGACACGAGCCACAAAATGACGCGTCTCGAGAACAGGGATATCCTCGACTGAAACCTCATCACCTGACCAGACACCCGCCGAAAGCCATCGTTGCACGCGGTTAGGCCCTGCATTATAGGCTGCAATTGCTTCGGGTAAATTGCCATGAAATTGTTTGATCAGATAAGCCATATAAAAGGAACCTAACCGAATATTGATCGAAGGAACCGCCAGACGCGATGGCGTATAGTTACGTTCACCAGCTTGAACGGCCACCCAGTGAGCCGTTGCAGGCATGAGTTGCATTAGTCCGATCGCGCCTGCGTGAGAGACATCGTCCTCGCGAAAATGGCTTTCCACACGAATGATGGCCGCAACAAGCATCGGATTCACCCCAACTTTGACCGCTTGCAGCTGAATCTCGTCATAGAAGTAGACTGGATAGACAAAACGAAAAAACTGTGGCGTAGAAAGCAAAGCCACGACCGCGATAAGAAGCAGGCCAGAGAGGACAGTTTTACTGCGCATAAGAAATAATTTTCGCCGCCTCAAAACCTCACCTCTTTGTTAACAAAAAATAACTTTCAGTCAATTGTCTCACGTCTCACAACGCCACGATCAAACCCACCATCGGGCATCACACCAAGTTGTACCAGTTGGACAAGCCGATCGTGCAAATCTTTAGCTTCGCGCAGCGCATTCTGGGTGTCTCCCGTGTTGCATACAACCCAATCGGCCAGTCTACGTTTGTCCTCGATTGGCATCTGTGCATGGATACGACGCAAGGCCTCATCTTTTGTCATCGCGTTACGCGCCATGAGTCGTAGCAATTGCTGATCGCGTGTAGCATAGATAAGGACCGTCACATCGGCTAACTGCTGAAGGCCACTCTCAAAAAGTAGCGGTATGTCCAACACGACAATTCGTTCTGGTCTACCTTCTACATATGCTCGAGCCTGTCCCCACATGTATTCCCGTACTAACGGGTGGACAATATGATTCAATGTATCGCGTAAGGCAGCATCCGAAAAGATGACTTGTCCAAGTTTTGCCCGATCAAGCTGTCCATCTGGCAACAAAAAGTCCGCACCAAACGTATCGATGATCTGTGCAAGACCTTCGGTGTTTGGCGCCACCACATCGCGTGCTACATGATCAGCATCAATCACATACAAACCTGTCTCTTGCAAGTAGGAACTAAACGTACTTTTCCCACTAGCGATCCCACCACTGAGTCCAACGATCATGTGGATGCCACCCATCGAATTTTAGCTGTTCGCGGTGGCTTTTGACACGATAAGCACACATGGGTTCCGCGGCCTGCCACACGCCCTTTACGGATAGCGTCACCACAACGCACGCAAGGTTGCCCCTGTCTGCCGTACACGCGCAAAGTGTGTTGAAAAGAACCTGGTTGCCCATATCCGTTGACATACGATTTGATCGAGCTTCCGCCTAGGCGAATTGCATGTTGTATAATCTCGACACATGCATCTACAATGCGTGTTAGATCTTTCAATGACAGCTTATTTGCCATTCGCTCTGGATGAATCTGTGCAGCAAACAAGATTTCATCAACATAGATATTACCTAAGCCAGCCACCACACCTTGATCAAGAAGTACAGCTTTGATGGGTGCGCGCCTCGCCCGAAATTTTTCTTCAAGATAGGATGCCGTAAAGTTAGCATCTAAAGGTTCCAGACCTAAAGAGCTTAGCGGCGCAAACTTTTCGATATCGCTTTTTACTAACAAATCCATCGTACCAAATTGTCGAACATCATGATATCGCAGATCCATGTTATCCCTAAAGTGGAAAATTACGTGCGTATGCAAAAGTATCGGGTCATCAATGGCATAGAGCCCAAAGCGCCCCTCCATTCGCAGATGAGCGATAAGCACATCATCACCAAGGTCAAACAAGAGGTACTTGCCTCGTCGCGATATTGCTTCGATACGCGCGCCTTGCAATCTTGACACAAACTCATCAAGACCTGGTTGCCGCAAGATGCGCAAAAGGCGAACGTCGACATGATCGATCACACGGCCCACCGTGAGTGCTTCAAGACTGCGACGCACCGTTTCTACCTCGGGTAATTCAGGCAAGGAACCTCACCTTCCAGTGATTGATCATTACTTCGCTTCATACCATGTCGGCCCTTCATGCATATCAACCTTCAAGGGAACGGTTAGCGAGACAGCACCCTCCATTTCCTGCCGTACAAGTTCCTTAAGTTGGGCAAGTTCTTCTTGTGGGCATTCGAAGATCAGTTCATCATGCACTTGAAGCAACATTTTACTTTTCATACCGGTCGTCCTTAGTACATCACCAAGACGTACCATAGCTACTTTAATAATATCAGCTGCAGTACCTTGAATCGGGGTATTCATGGCTGTCCGCTCAGCAAAACTTCGCTCATTAAAGTTGCGGCTGTGAATCGTTGATAGATAACGCCTTCGTCCCATCACCGTCTCAGCATAGCCAAGTTCTTTAGCGCGTTCGACAGATAGATCCATGTACCGTTTAACACCAGGAAACTTATCAAAGTAATTTTGAATAAAGACACCTGCATGAGCGCGAGAGATATTGAGATTTTGCGATAATCCATAATCGCTAATGCCATAAATGATCCCGAAATTTACTGCTTTGGCTTGGCGCCTCATCAAGGACGTCACTTCTTCTGGCGGCACCTCAAATACATCGCTTGCGGTGCGCGTATGAATATCCATATCACGCAAAAAGGCATCGATCAAGGCCTCATCCTGGCACAAATGAGCCAAGATGCGCAATTCGACTTGCGAATAGTCTGCGGATAAAATCAGCCAATCATCATACGTCGGTACAAACGCCTGACGAAGTCGTCTGCCTTCTTCCATCCGAATCGGGATATTTTGCAGATTGGGTTCAGCGCTTGATAGTCTGCCCGTCGCCGCCATCGCCTGGTGAAATGAAGTATGAACCCGAGATTCTGGCATACGCACGACGCGTAACAACCCTTCGATATAGGTGGATTGAAGTTTGGCCAACTGTCGATATTCAAGAATAAACGAGACAATTTCGCTTTGCGGCGCTAATTTTTCAAGCACATCGGCGCTTGTTGAGTACCCGGTTTTCGTCTTTTTGACTGGGGGCAAGCCCATTTTCTCAAAAAGCACCTCACCCAACTGCTTTGTCGAGTTAATATTAAATTCAGATCCGGCTAGCGTATAGATCTTCTTGGTAAGTGTCTTGATTTTGTCCATCAATTCACTACCGATCGCTGACAATCGGTCAGTGTCTAGTCGAACCCCGTAGACTTCAAGTTCAGCAAGTACAATTGCTAAGGGAATCTCTACGTCTTCGTATAACGTACCTAGATGTTGTTCCTCAAGCTGTTTCGCTAAAGTTCTCCAAGATGTATATAACGCTGTAGCACACGCCGCAAGCGTAGAGACCTGTTGCGGTCCACCCTTGATGAGGGCAATTCGTAGTGGCTCAGGCAACATAAAAGTTGTATCGATGCTCGTAACGACATCGAATAAAGCAGGCTCACCATCTGAAGCATGCGTAAGGTACATGGCTAAAAGCGTGTCAAAGACGCGCGAAAATCCATCCACTGGGCTCTTGATAATAGCTTCTTGCGTTAATCGCACGAGCCATGCCTTACTGTCAAAGACGATCTTTTGTAGCGATTCATCCTGCAAAAAAGCCGCTAAGGCATCCCATGCTGGTTGATCCTGTTGTACACTCAAGTGGGTATACGGAACAAAAAGCGTTCCTCTCGCATGGGCAATGACGAACCCTTGCAATGTCCCTGTCTGGTAATCGCCATCGATGACCATCAGAAGTACCGCTTGTTCCTTGATCATCTTTAGCTCATCCGAAAGATCTGCAGGTAACACCTCACGTACGTCTGGCGGTTCGATCTGGGACACCTCTTGTGTAGCTTCAACTACCAAACCATCTTCCACACGATAAGGCTGTAGACGATCAGCCAAGGCTTTAAACTCGAGTTCCCGAAACGCTTGCGCCAATACACTCACGTCATACCCCGTGAAATGAAGTTCATCAAGTCCCACCGCCAACGAGGCATCGCGAATAATCGTAGCCAAGTGCTTTGACAGCAATGCTTGATCACGATTATCCTGCAACTTCTCACGAAGTTTCGTACCAGAGATCTCATCGATATGGGCAAGCACCTCTTCGACAGAAGGATATTGGGTCAATAACTTGATCGCCGTTTTTTCCCCCACACCTGGCACTCCAGGAATGTTGTCAGACGGATCACCCATTAAACCCTTGAGATCAATGATTTGTAAAGGATCCAACGAAAATCGTTCACGCACCAAGGCTGGATCATAGCGAACCAAATCAGTCGTTCCTTTTTTTGTAAGGCAAGTCGTCACACGTGGGGATACTAGCTGCAAAAGATCCTTATCACCGGAAATGACGACGACCTCATACTCATCCTCAACTTCTTCCGCCATCATCGATAAGGTGCCAATGATATCGTCCGCTTCATAACGATCGTCTTCCAGATAGCGAACGCCAAAATGTGTAAGTATATCGCGCGCCAATTGAAATTGCCCAATCATCTCAGGTGGAGTTGCTTGTCGTTTACCTTTATATTCAGCAAATTGCTGATGTCGAAATGTCGCTTTGCCTTTATCAAAGGCCACCACGATATGCGTAGGGCGTTCTTCTTTTAAAAGGTGTAAAAGCATCATAGAAAATCCATACACTGCATTCGTATAAAGCCCTTTAGACGTTGAGAGCAGCGGTAGGCCGTAAAACGCTCGATACAACACACTGTTACCGTCAATCAAAAGCAGTTTTTTCGCCATGCCTGCCTGTCCCTTCCTGGATCATTCTTCTGCTGTATTGTACCATATCTAAAAACGGCAAAAGCAGACGAAATGCACAGGGCATCTCGTCTGCTTTGTGGGTGATAAGGAGAATTTTACAGATTAGAAATTAAGGCGTCCGCAAATTCCGAAGTCTTAACCTCTTTTGCACCTTCCATTAAACGCGCAAAATCATACGTGACTACTTTTTGATTGATCGTCGTTTCAAGTGCTTTAACGATGCTATCTGCCGCTTCTTGCCAGCCCATGTGTTCGAGCATCATGACACCTGACAAAATTACAGAACCAGGATTGACTTTATCAAGATCAGCATACTTTGGCGCAGTGCCATGCGTCGCTTCAAATACAGCATGACCTGTCACGTAATTGATATTGGCACCAGGTGCAATACCAATTCCACCTACTTGTGCAGCCAAAGCGTCTGACATGAAGTCGCCGTTGAGGTTCATCGTCGCTACGACATCAAATTCCGCAGGACGTGTCAAAATTTGTTGCAAGAAGATATCAGCGATGGTATCTTTTACGACAATCTTACCTTGTGCTACAGCATCTTTTTGCGCTTTATCGGCCGCATCAGAACCCGACTCATCTTTGATACGATCGTATTCATTCCAAGTAAAGACGCGATCCCCGAACTCACGTTCGGCAAGGGCATAACCCCAGTTTTTGAAAGCACCTTCGGTAAACTTCATGATATTGCCTTTGTGTACAAGCGTGACGCTTTTGCGTTGATGCGCGATCGCATACTCGATGGCAGCGCGAACCAATCTCTCCGTTCCTTCTTGCGAGACAGGTTTGATGCCAATCCCTGACGTTTCCGGGAAGCGGATTTTTTTGACGCCCATTTCTTGCTGCAAAAATTGAATGACTTTTTGCACTTCGGCTGTGCCTGCTGACCACTCAATGCCAGCATAGATATCTTCTGCATTCTCGCGAAATATCACCATATCAACAAGTTCAGGATGCTTTACAGGGGAAGGAACACCTTCAAAATACCGCACAGGACGTAAGCACACATAAAGGTCCAGTTCCTGACGAAGGGCCACATTCAAACTGCGAATACCGCCACCAATCGGCGTGGTAAGTGGGCCTTTAATGCTTACCAAGTACTCGCGCAAGGCAACCAATGTATCGTTAGGTAACCATTCACCAAACTTGTTATACGCTTTCTCGCCGGCAAATACTTCAAACCAAGCGATCTTACGCTTACCACCGTAACTTTTTTCCACTGCGGCATCAAGCACCCGCTGTGAAGCACGCCAGATGTCACGGCCAATTCCGTCTCCTTCAATAAACGGCACAATAGGATGATCCGGAACGTTGAGACCGTCACTTCCCATATCGATCTTCTCACCTGTTACAGGCATGTCTAATTTCTCAAACAAACTCATAGGTTCCCCTCCATGTTAACGACAAAATCCTGCGTTCATGATACCATAGGCCAACAGCTTGGGCAATCAAATTTTCCACACAGTGAACCGTCGTTTCACTGTGTGGTACGATCACGCAAAAATAGAATGATGGACAATAACAAAACTGTGGCGCCCACAAACCACCATAACGACAGAGCCTGGTGCAAAAAGACATAAGCGAGTAACGTGGCAACGATCGGTTCCCCAATAATCGACATCGATATCGTGGATGCTTTTAGATGTTTAAGTAACGCATTAAACACAGCATGCCCAAACACTGTCGGCACAAGCACAAGTAACAGCGTCATGGAGACGTCTTTCATAGACAGGCCAATGAACGAATACCCGCGGCATAGACTATAGACAAAAAGGGCCACAGCGGCTAGGAAAAAAACGCTGACGTTGTACTCGTTAGCTGACAAGTGTTTGCGCAAACCAGACCCCGCCACCATATACAATGCACTCGCGCTAGCGCTGACTAAGGATAAAAGATCACCTAGTAAAACCATATGGCCTACGCGCAAGTCATGCCAGCCGATAATGGCTGTACCGAAAATTGCCATCGCGACGTAAGCCCAAAGGGATGGTCTGATACGATAGCGAAAGAGGATGCGCTCAAAAATCAACGCAAATATCGGTTGAAACGCCAACAGCAACGTTGCGCTGGCGATTGAGGTATAAAAGACGGATGTCATCCAAAAAAGAAAATGCAAAGCAAGAAAGAACCCACTTAAGAGCAACCCAAACTTTTGCCTAAACGAAAGTGATCGAAGTGACGACCACAAGGTTTTTCGCACCAATGGCGCCAGCAAGACAGCAGTAACCACCATACGGTACATGGCTGTGATAGCAGGCGGCGCCGTCGTAAGAGTGACAAAAAGAGAGGCAAAAGAAACTGCGATAACCGACAACCCCAAATACACATAGGGACCATACTGCCGCGATTCAGTCTTTTGCAAGTTGCAACACCGCATGCACATCAGGTAATTTTCGATGCAATCGAACGGGGTGCATGTCGCGATCCGTCGTTACGTGCTCTGTTTGTCCACTTGCGATCAAGGCACCATCGTCAGCACGTGTGATGGTGTACGAGAAGACCATCCGAAACCCATTGTACTCAGTCAACCTCACTTGTACAAAAAGAATTTCATCAAAGTGCGACGCAAGATGATAATCGCAAGTCACTTTAAGAACAGGCAATAAGATACCCCGATTTTCAACGTCCTTATAGGAAAGTCCTTGCTCACGCCACCAATCCAATCGGCCAATCTCGAACCATTCGATATAATTACCATGCCATGCTACTGCCATTTGATCGGTTTCCCGATAACGCACTTGAATGCGCGTTGTTGACACGATGCCCATTTTTCTCCCCCCGTAACAAAAACAGACCCTACCGAGATACGTATCGGCAGGATCCACCCAGCAAAAAATCATTCGCGCGCTTAGAGTACTTGCGTCTTCCCGCGATACAATAAGCCGCGCTCCGCATCTACCGTCACCATTTCCCCATCTTGAACAAGCCTTGTTGCACCTACAGCGCTAACGATTACGGGAATACCCAGCGACAAGCCTACAACTGCCGCATGTGATGTAATGCCGCCTTCTTCCGTAATCACAGCCGCAGCCTTTTCAAAGGCGGGCATAATGTCTTTGTCGGTAAAGGAAGTGACAAGAACATCACCTTTTTCTACACGCGCTAAAATATCGGCAACTTTCGTTGCTACAACCGCGCGACCTGCAATGCTGTTCATGCCAACACCAACGCCTCGTACAATCACATCGCCAATAGTATGCACCTTGAGCATATTGGTCGTACCAGCTTCGCCAACGGGAACACCAGCTGTGATCACAACGATGTCTCCACTTTGTACATAACCTGCCGCGAGTGCGCCATCGACAGCAATCGTAAGCATGTCATCGATGTTTTTTGATTCACGAGCAAGCACAGGATAGACACCCCAGCAAAGCGTGATGCGACGTGCAACCTCTTGAGAAGGTGTTA
>JAKACU010000064.1:6288-10038 GCA_021821185.1 Bacillota bacterium | reverse complement strand
CCACACACGAGGGAATTTGCGTTGATTACTCCAATGTGGCTGATGCGCTCCTTCGAGCGGTTGGTATTCCAACCCAGATGGTGGTGGGTTCCGCAAACGATGTGGGTTTAGCCGTGGCGGACAATGGGAATGTGCTGCATTCGTGGAACCGTTCCTGCATCAATGGCCACTGGGTCTACTTTGATCCCACATGGTCGCGCATTTATCTGTCACAGACGCAATTTGTGACGGGAGATCAGTGGTTCAATCCACCAACGTCGCTTCTGGATAGGACCCATCACATGATGGGCATCGTCATGCAGTAACTAACGTTTATTGGGGGTAAACATGAAAAATCATCGATTGTCTCGATTCCTGCAAATGGCTGTGGCGACGCTTGCCATAACGCCAGTTTTATCCGTTACACCCGCCGCTTATGCTGCACAGAGCAGCAGCGCACCTGTGATTACCAAAGCCGCTTTTTTATACAATCTTTTTGCCGGTTCTCAATTAGGTGCGACAGGTGTGAGTCCTTATGCTGACGCACCCACCGGCTCATGGGAATGGAAAGTAGTAAATGCAGCGTTGAAACTTGGACTTATTGCACCGGATTCGTCCACGCACTTTGGGGCATCCGATCCCGTCACACTGGGTCAAGCCGCCAATGCTATCAACCAACTTTTGAATTTGTCGCTGCCGCCATCTGTTACAGCTCTTTCCTGGTTGCAGCAAAAAGGCGTGTTGCCAAGGGGAACTCCCTTGTCTGATTTAACGTTAGCCGCTGATTTGCAAACGATGAGTATATTATCAGGGAAAGCGGTCCAGTCTCTGGACTACGTGCCTGCTTCGTGGAAGGTGAGTGCGACGCAAGCAGAAAATCTGATCAGAAGCATGCGCGTGCTTTATTACTTAGAGTGGGCTCAGGAACAGTCTACAGACACTGTCAGTCTTACCTATGCGCTAACGCCAACTGCGCTGAAAATTCCACAGGCGGTGGCTGAAGTGAAAAAGCTCGATCAAAATGAACGCAGTGTTACTCAAGTTGGTGTTGCGCCGTCTAGCTTGGGACAGACCAGGTTGATCGCAAGCCAGACCTATCTCAATGGCCAAAAGGTGCAATCCGTTGAGATCTTTACACAAGGGAATAAACAATATGCCGATGTGGGAAATGGCTGGCAACCGATTCATCAGCAAGTGAGCACAAATGCAGCAGTTGGAATGCAATTCCAAAGTACCGCACTTGAAGACGTGACGGCTGTACAGCAGGGAGGAGAGTGGAATTATCAAGCCAAGATCAATCTTTCAGAACCGACTGTTGCTGCGGAATTGGTCCAACTGTATGCCACCGATACCAACATGGATTTGACCCAGGCACAAGAGTTAAAACTGAAGACGCTGTTTGAGCAAGACGCTGTCGCAACAGCGAGTTATCAACTGCATTTGGCGCAAGACGGAACGCCTCAGCTAACCATGTTAAAACAAAATTTCACCGTAGACATCCCAAGCACAGAGTTTCCGTTGGCTAACGAAGCAGACAGAGCCCAATTCGATCAAGCCGTCAAGTATGTGACCTTTAGCTTTGGCTTGGTGCAGCATATTCAGTTCAACCATACACCAATACCCATTCCCCCAGGCCTTTCGCAATCAGCAGCCGAATAAGTCAAACTCGTAGCAACCATCAGGCGATCCCGTGTGTCAGGGGTCGCCTTTCCCATGTCAACAGGATGATAAGGGCCGCTCCCGCATCTCACGAACAGAAACACGATGAGCATAGTTGACACAGAAGTGCCTCTTTTATACAATAAGCGCATCATATTCTATTGTTTCATTGAATAATGGAGGAAAGAAATAATGAATGCGGATCGGGCATTCAAGGATGCCATTTATGAACAGATTGCACGTATTGGTCGTGCGGTTACTCACCCACGACGCTTAGAATTGCTGGATCTCTTGTGTCAGGGGCCGATGGCGGTTGAACAATTGGCTCGTAAGAGTGCCATGTCGATTGGCAGTGCCTCTCAACATTTGCAACATTTGCGAGAGGCTCGTTTGGTAAGGGTAACCCCGCAAGGCACAACTCGTATTTATGAGCTCGCTGATGAAGCGACTTGTGACCTCTTTCGCACCCTGCGTAGTTTGGCCGAGCGACATTATGCAGAAATGCGGGATGTGACCGAGGCATTCCTGCGTGATAAGGATGCCTTGGAACCCATTGGTGCGGTTAGCCTGCAGCATCGAATGGACCATGAACCCTTGGTGTTGCTCGACGTCCGACCACCAGAAGAGTATGCCGCTGGGCATTGGCCGGGTGCGCTTTGCGTGCCTGTGGAGGACTTGGCTGGACGTCTTGCAACGTTGCCTCGGGATCATACCATTGTTGCGTATTGTCGGGGTCCCTACTGTGTCTTGGCTCTTCATGCGGTTGAGGTACTGCGCCAACACGGATTTCAAGCAATTCGTATGGCCGAGGGTGTGAGTGACTGGAAGGCGCAGGGATTACCTGTTGAAAAGGCGAGTGATGTTTTCTAAAGACTTCTCCGATGGGGCGCTCATACCAATGTTCTGGAACATTTTAATCATAAACAGAGAGGAACGATCATTTTGAAGATCCTATTTGTAGTAAACGACCCGCCGTATGGTACAGAACGTGCTTACAATGCCCTTCGGCATGTTAATGCCGTGGCCAAACAACCTGATGTGGCGGTTAAGCTCTTTTTTATGGCAGATGCCGTGCAGTGTGCCCGACAAGGTCAGACAGTTCCCAACGGATACTACAACCTGGAGCGCATGATTACCGTTTCCGTACGGCGCGGTGTCGAATGCGGGGCTTGCGGATCGTGCATGGATGCTCGGGCTCTCGCTGATGATGCGCTGATTACCGGGGTTCATCGCAGTTCCATGGATGAACTCAGCGAGTGGACCCTATGGGCAGACAAAATTGTGGTCTACTAAACAAGGGACTGTGACACGGGGAGAAAATGACATGAAACAAATTGTGGTTATAGGCGGTTCCTTTGGCGGCTTAACTGCTGCCTTTGAATTGCGCCGCCAGCTCGGACAAAAGGCCGAAATCATGGTGGTGGCAGAGACGGATAATTTTGTTTTTGTGCCCTCACTGCCCTGGGTCGCTTTAGGATTGAGGAAACCTGAGGATATCACGGTAGGGTTGGATAAGCTGTTATCTCGCAAGGGGATCCAATTTCTGCAGGCGACAGTGGAAAAAATTGACCCCGTAAAACAAAATGTTCAAATTAAAGATCGACTCTTACATTATGATTATCTCGTGATTGCCACGGGAGCGCATTTGGATTTTGAAGCAATTCCCGGTTTGGGTCCGGAAAAAGGATTTACTCATTCTATCATGACGCTCGAACACGCAATAAAAACCAACGAAGCATGGCAGAGGTATTTGGAAAAAGGCGGTCCGATCGTGATTGGTTCAACGCAAGGGGTCAGCTGCTTTGGCCCCGCGTACGAATTTGTTTTCGGTGTAGAGCATGCACTTTGGCTACTGGGTCTAAGAGCAAAAGCATCCCTCACCTTTGTGACTTCCGAACCTTATGTCAGCCATTTCGGCTTGGGGGGGTTTCGGCAGGCGGGTCGCGTCATTGAAGATGAATTTGCTGAAAAAGATATAAAAGTCTATACCAATGCGGTCGTCAAAGAAGTACGCCCGGATCAAGTCATTCTTGAAGACGGTACGACATTGCCTTTTGCCTTTTCGCTGTTTGTCCCGCCATTTCGGGGTGTGAACGCCGTCGTCAATTCCGG
>JAKACU010000064.1:0-6278 GCA_021821185.1 Bacillota bacterium | reverse complement strand
CAACATTTACGTGACCGGCGTGGCGGTGGCAATCGCCCCCAAGGAAGCTACGCCTGTGCCGACAGGTATTCCTAAAACAGGATTTATGACAGAACACATGTCCAAAGTGGCAGCCCGTAACATTGCGGCAGAAATTCTGGGTAAGGAGTTGCATGCTTTCCCAGTCAGCAAACTGGATGTTACATGTATTGCTGATCTGGGTAAAAATGCAGCCTTTATGACGGCTAAACCAGCACTGCCACCGCGGCAAAAAACCTACTTAAAAAAAGGCCGTTGGGCACATTTGCTGAAAGTGGTGTTTGAACGATATTTTCTCTTCAAATTGAAAAGGGGCGCACTATAAGTCAGCTACAGCCAGAACAAGGGGGGCAGCGCAGTTTGCAACAAATCTACCTTGATTACAATGCCAGTACACCTATTGCACCTGAAGTTGCACAAGCGATGAAACCTTTTTTATCAGATTATTATGGAAACCCGTCCTCCACTCACTGGGCGGGAACAGTTGCGCGACAGGCATTGGAAACGGCAAGAGCGCAAGCAGCGAACTTGCTTGGCTGCGCTCCAGAAGAAGTCGTTTTTACCAGTGGCGGCAGCGAATCGAACAATCACGCCTTGAAGGGGGTGTTTTTTGCCCTTAAAGAAAAAGGCAGTCACATCATAACGACACAGATCGAACATCCGGCTATCATCAACCCATGCAAGTTTTTAGAGAAATTAGGAGCAAAAGTAACGTATGTCGGTGTCGATCATTATGGTCAGGTATCTCCATCTGATCTTGAAAAGGCGATTACCAAAGAGACGATTCTGCTGTCGGTGATGCACGCCAACAATGAAGTCGGTACCGTTCAACCGATCGCTGAAATCGCTAAAATCGCAAAGAAATACAACATTCTATTGCATACCGACGCAGCGCAAACGGTAGGGAAGATACCGACGAGAGTTGCTGATCTGGGCGTCGATTTATTGTCAGTAGCCGGTCATAAATTGTATGCGCCAAAAGGTATTGGTGCCTTGTATATAAGAAGAGGAACTCCGATGGAATCGCTTGTGCACGGAGCTCTACACGAGAGTGGAAGACGTGCTGGAACGGAAAATATTTTGCTTAGTGTTGGACTTGGCAAAGCCTGCGAACTAGCCGCGAAGAACATCGGGAACACGCAAACAAAACACTTGCGTGATTATTTTTGGGACGAATTAAAGAGACACTTCGCAGCGGGAATTGTCTTGCATGGACATCCGGAGCAACGCCTGCCCAATACACTGAGTGTCAGTTTTGTAGGAAAGATTGGTCAGGACATCCTGAAAAATATTCCCGAACTCGCTGCTTCAACAGGTTCTGCTTGTCATTCGGGAAACGTTCAGCTTTCTCCCGTGTTAAAGGCGATGAAAGTGGAGGAGGGGATTGGCAAAGGGACGATCCGGTTCAGTTTGGGAAGGTATACAACGAAAGAAGAGATTGATGAAGCGATTCGGTTGTTGCGAGAAAGGATTTGAGGACGCTGGAGACAAGGGCTGGGTTTGATCAGAAGGCAGACACGTATGATGATTTTTGCCATACTCCGCTTGGACACTACGTTGACGTAATTGAACATGATAGGATGGCTGCCGCTTCACGCCCGACGCAAGGGGAAACGGCCATTGATCTGGGCTGCGGAACAGGTTCTTACACGTATTGGTTGAACGATATGGGCCTATCTGTGGTGGGCGTTGATCTTTCGCATACTATGTTAGAAGTGGCTCGGCGCAAGGGTGAGCAGGGTGTTACCTTTGTCCAAGCGGATTTATCCTGCCTGCCTTTTGCTGACAACACATTTGACTTGGCGATTTGCAATGCCGTGCTTGAATTCACAGACGATCCTGCGTCCGTTTTGCGCGAAGGATTGCGTGTGGTCAAACCGGGCGGTCGCTTGGTAGTCGGTTGTATCCACAAGCATGGCGCGTGGGGAAAGAAGTACGCTAAGCGTGGCCAAGAGAATCCGGCAAGCATCTACAGACACGCTCGTTTTTTCTCGCCTGAAGACATTGCAAAAATGGGGCTGCACGATCCCTCGGAGATTCGTTTTGGACTTTACGTCGGACCTGACGAATTTCAGGATTTTCATGCTGCGGTGCATTGGGAGCGCCAGTTTGAAGACGCTCATCACGATGCTGGTTATTTTGTTGTTCGCTGGGAGAAGTGATCGCTGCGGTTTTTACATTTGCGTTTACATTCATAGAGATGTTCGTCAGCCACTTGATAGCATTGTTCCAACGTTTCGCCATGTCGACCCCAGATAGTCCCGCCTACGCAGATGGAATATTTCCCATTCGATTGTTGATGTACAGTCTGTTGCAACCGTGCCATAACCGTATCGGCAGCGGGCGTATTGGCTTGCATCAGGATGGCAAATTCATCACCTCCGAAGCGGGCAACAAGAGCGTCGGCACGGATATTACGACATATAATATTGGCGATATCGCGCAAGGCTTGATCACCAACAGGGTGTCCTTGTGAATCATTCAATGCTTTTAAGCCATTCATGTCGATGAGACCAAATACTAAATAACTCCCTGCTGGTTTTGTCTGTAGTACCGTTTGCTGCAGCCTGGCTTCAAATCCCCGGCGATTGAGCAAACCGGTTAAAACATCACGCTCGCTGGCTTCCTCTGCGATTCTACGTGCTAATAGTAAATCCAAGGCAAGCGAAACCTGTGCGGCGCAGGCGTCCATTAAGGCGGTTCCCGTTTCTATGGTGAGATGGTGAGAAATCGTTTGCGTTTTTGCGACCACAATGGCCCCCATCATGTGTTCTCGCGAAACGAGGGGCCATATGCCGAATTCCAGCAATTTATACCTGGCCCATGCTTTTTTCAGTGCTTCTATTGGGATGTCTTCTACAAGTATCCATTTCTCCATGATAGGGGTCAGGACATTGAGTGAATTTATGGCTTCATGCAGCGACTGTTGCAGGTGTTTCTCATCATGTACAAACGTGCCCCAGGGTGCATAGGCGTATGGTTTTTGCGGGGTTGTTCCGTCTGTCAAAACTCGTTTCTTATAAACAAAAAAGCCGGAATCTGCCTCTGCGACTTCGCTTAAGTCCTTTGCCGCCATGGTAAACAATTCAATCCCCCGCGTTGTGCGTGACCATTCGCGGGAACGATGGAAGAAATTCCGAAGCTGATTGGCATTCACCTTTATCTACCGCCACCCATTGTCTAAGATCAATGTATTATTCGTGATGATCTTAATAATTCCTCTGATAAGTATTCAGTTATTATGCGAGTGAAGAATTTCATGCTACCTGAATATTATAGGTATTGTTATAAACAGCTCCTATACAATATAGCCAATGATTTGGAGTGAATCGAATGATATGTTTTGCTGTGCTTGCGCATGATCATGAAGAAGTACTCAAAGATCAGGTGAACAATCTGCTGACTTTTAATCCGGGCGCCAAAGTAATCCTATACAACGGTGGACATGACCCCGATTTTGGCAAAACGGTTGATATTGAAATTTGTCCTTACAGTCGTCCGCTTACCAAAGGACGCTTAGGACGATTCCTTTATGATGTCATGGTCTGGTTAAAGGAAATCGATTTACAGTACGATTATTTGGTCGGTGTAGATTCCGATGTCATGTTTGTGCGGGCGGGATATGAAGAGTTTTTACAGCTGGCCCTGAGTGAACATGACTGCATGGGAATCAATATGGGAATTCAACATACCCCTGAAGAAGTACCCCATTGGTTTCCCGGACAGACGATGTGGGCGGAATGGGACAAATGGCAACCGTTCTTTGGGATGGATTTTTTCGCCGGTTGTTTGAACTGTATGCAGGTCTATAAAAGAGAAACGGCGCGCAGGATGATCCAAGGAATCGATCGCGAATCACTGGAACAGCTTTTTGAAACCACAAAAGTTTTTGCGTTAGAGGAAATATTGCATCCGACTTTGGCCGTTCGGGCGGGCGCTCGTTATAGAGCCTATCCTTATGAAGTAGCAAAGTTTGTCCGCATGGTGGATCAGTACACTCCCGACGAGGTGGCAGCGTTGGTTAGAGATCCACATGCTTATTTTATCCATCCAGTACAACGTACCCTGTCTGACCCAGTGCGGACCTGGTTGCGTGGCCTAACCCTTTGCCGCCGTGAGACACCGTCATCCCTTACCGTTATTTGGGCCTGTTATCAAGGCGGTGTGGAAACAGCCATCGCGAATCGCCTGCTTGAGTTAAACGCTTTTGGCGTAAAGTCTCATGCCTATTTTTATTATGGCGGGCCAGGGCTGAATATGTTTGAAAATATCCCTTACCATGTGAGCCGCGATGCTGAGCATTTGTTCCAATACATTCAGAAAAATAAATTTGCCAGCATCACTTTTGTCAATACTCTTCATAATTTGCCTAAAGTCATCGCAGCCGGGTTTGAAGGAACATGTGTATTTGAGCTGCACGGATTCGCGCAGCCGATTATGGAGGAACTTAATCGCATCAATCGTAAAGAGGACGAAGGGCGCATCAAGGGCGTCGTTGTGCCTGGCTATTATGTGGCGTCCATGACAAAATCAGCATTATGGCGCAGACCTGATATCGATATCTTCGTTGCGCGCAACACAGTTGACACCAACTCCTTTAGAAAGCTTTCTGTATCCATCAGTGAGATGCAGTTACTTGGGGTTCCCGATGATTGGATCCATGCGCCGTTGATTGGTTGGGTCGGAAGAATCGAGAGAGCAAAAAATTGGCGAATGCTGATCCAGATATTCGTTCAGTTAAAACAAAAACGTCCTCAGATAAAATTATTATTAGCAAGCGATACGTCAAACAGTGGCGGTCTTAATGATTTTTTTCGTTACCTTCTCAAGCATGAAGTCGCTGATGATGTGCTGTTGCTCAACGTTTTGCATGCTTCTATGCCGATCTATTACTCCTTGCTCGGGCAAACTGGCGGTCTGCTTTTATCCACCTCCTTTTCTGAGGGGTACCCGTATAGTATTTTGGAAGCACAGGCATGTGAGTGCCCCGTGATCAGTACGAGTACCGGAGGCGCAGTGGAAGCCATAACGCACGGAGCAACGGGATTGACGCATATTTATAGTGTACAGGATGCCGTTGACTTGGCTGAGAAAATCATCTCGCAACCAGAGTTACGTGATAGTATCGTGCAAGAAGCAAGGGAAAAAATCTGTACCCTGAATGTGCTGGAATCAAACGTACTGGAATACGCTAAGTGGCTGCGCAATCTTGTTAGAGAAGATCGAAAAGGTAAAAGATAGGCCTGTCGCCAGTCGCTCAGAAGGAGCTCACAATTTATGGAGAGCCGGGTATTAACCAGCAGTGAGCTGATGGACAAAATAGTCGGGGCGCTTCGCGAGAAAACACCCTTATCTGTGGTGTCGATCGGTGCGACCGAATCCTTTGTGATAGCACAATACACAATTTTATCCGAAGAGGAGTTTATGAACCACCCAGAAGCAAAAATTGCGAATCAAGGTGAAAAAAGCGGATTCTTCCACCGGGGAGTGCGCTTTCCCAATGGGAAGCTTCGAGATGAAGTGGTGGAAGCCATCCGAAATGCCGATATTGTCGGCTATAACACTCTGATTCGCTCAAATGATGCCGGGTTGCTGACCGAAAGGGCATTTGCCGCCTATGGCATCAAACCCAAATATATTTTTGAATCCTATCTGCGTCGGGTGTTTATGTTTTCCCAAAAAGAGAAATTCGAGCAAATGCTGATGGGACGCAAGATTTTGTTAATCGGTTCTCCTGCGCAACAGGCGAAACACGCCTTGAACCGTAATCTTCGCCCACAATTAGGCTTTGACATTGTGGGCACGATCAGCATTGATGAGTATGAAGATCTACCGGAAGCTAAAAAACAGATCGACTGCCGCGAATTTGATTTATGCTTGTTAGCTGCAGGCACGAATGCTGTGATTTTAGCCTCCTATATTTCTACTGTCCATGGGAAAGTCGCATTTGACATCGGTTCCGGTATGAACAGTTTTTTTACTGGCGAAGTGTATTCCGATTTTTGGCTGGAAAATTTGATCGGTTTGCCTAATTTGCTGAAAATGTAATGCTGAGACCGCAGAGAGCTAAGAGAATAAAGAGCGGTCCGGAATTGGGGTCTGTGCCAAGCGGAGACAACATCTGTCCAAACCCTTCACCTGCCCACCAGATGAAGAGGGCTAGCGCCACGGATAGCCAAAAACCGGTAGAAAGTGCCTTGGTGCTTTTTTTGATAAGAAGCAAAATTCCCGCCACCCACATGAGGATGGCAAAGGTCAAA
>JAKACU010000063.1 GCA_021821185.1 Bacillota bacterium | reverse complement strand
CCAAGTCACTTGCCACCCCGGGCGTCTCTCCATGGCATACATCGATTGCGATCGCAAGATCTGGCATGATGGAAAAAGCGGCGGTCTGTGCACCCTTGCTGCCGATCTCTTCTTGTATGGTGCCGACAGCATAAACGTCAGCTTGCACCGCTTTACCTTGCAATTCTTGCAAACAGATCATCATGGCTGTCACACTTGCCCGATTATCCATGGCCTTGCCTGCAATACGCCCGTGCAACAGTTCCGTACAGGAACGCCGAATCGTTACACGGTCTCCGATTTGAATGTGCGTTTTTACGATGTCTTCCGGCATCGCCAAATCAATAAACAAGTCTTTAAGCGCAACGGTCTTTTTTCGTTCCTCAGGCGATGACAGATGCGGCGGTTTGGCACCGATCACGCCAACGTAATTACCTGACAAACTATGTACGATAACTTCCTGGCCTAAAAGCGTTCGCGGGTCAAAGCCGCCTACCTGTGCGACGCGCAAAAAACCGCCTTCATCAATGGCCTGCACCATTAACGTGATTTCATCCATGTGTGCTGCAATCATCACCTTGGGACGATGGGAAGAACCATGTCCTTGCCGATACAAAATCACATTGCCCACCGCATCGACGGTTACCGTGTCAACCAAATCCCTGGTGTGCTCTTGTAAAAAGGCGGCGACGGCACCTTCATCGCCGCTTCCTCCAGGAACCTCGGATAAGCGCATCAAAAACACTTTTCCATCCATACATATCTCACCAGCAATTCTTTAGAAATTAGGGTCACTTTCGTTTTGCGCCAGCTTACGCTCAACACACCTTAGATCACTGGGCAGCGCAGATTCAACAACGACGGTGTTATGGCTGATCGGATGTGCAAACGTCAACAACGAAGCATGCAACGCCTGCCTCACAAGGCCATAGTCGGAATCCTTCATCGACTGTATTCCATACAATGGATCGCCGATCAAGGGATGACAGATAAAAGACAGATGTACGCGAATTTGGTGCGTACGCCCTGTTAATAAATCAAGTGACAATTGCGTTGCATCCTGAACCTGGTATCGCTTGATCGTCATTACCTGTGTCACGGCATGCCGTCCATAAGGTGCTACAGCATGTTTTGTCGCGGATGCTGGCACGGGTACAATCGGAGCTTCGATCACGCGAAAGGCATCTTGTATAACCCCATGTACAAACGCCGTATACCGGCGATGAATTGTTCGTTGTAACAAGGCACGGGAGAGCCGTTCTTGCGCGAGTTTGTGTTTAGCCAAAAGCACCAAACCAGACGTGTCCTGATCAAGTCGATGCAGCAAAAAAACGCGTGAATTTTCACCTTTTTGCTGCAAATAGTGAACCACGGCAGCCATCAGCGTGTGACTGCGCTGTCGACCGACAGGATGGATAAGCATGCCAGGAGGCTTATCAACCACCAAAACATGGTCATCTTCAAATGCGACCGCTATAGGGATGTCTTCCGGTTCAACGACCAAGCGATCATCCAAAGGAGACCGCACAGTGATATGATCCCCTTTTAGCACACGGTTGCGCCAATAAAAAGCTTGCCCGTTGACCAAAACAGCCTGCTCTTCTTTTAGCAAGCGCCGCAGTTTTCGCGAAAAGTGCAGCGGGCGTAAAAGCGTCTCAAGCATCATACCGCTTTCTTGTGCCGTAACAATATGATCATAGTACAGCAAGAGAATCCTCAACTTTCTGGCATGGACACGTAACTCGTGTGTATACTTGTACAAGAAAAGCGAAAGGAATCGAGCGCATGCAACGACAGGTACCTAAAAAACGCCAAAAGGGCATTTTTGCTTTGGGCGTCTTTACCGGTTTTCTCCTAACTGTAGCCATTTTCTTTGGTGCCGTGATCGGCGCCTTGACGTACGTCGAACACCAGGGACAGAACAACGCCGTCTTCGCCGTTACAAAAGACACAACAGACAACACCAATCGCGTACAGCTGTATTTCCCTTTGGAACGGTTTTTACAGTGGCGCTCTACGCCGCAACTAGCGCTTTCCATGAAAGGCGACACAGTACATGTCCGTCTCAGCGCCCAAGTGGTACCCCAATTTCACTTTCGAGTTGCCGTCGACATTGCCGGTGTACCGAGCGTTTCAAACGGGTATTTCACCTTGCAAAACGTCTCGGGAGCGGTCGATCACATTCCTGTGCCGACTACGCTTTTACTTGGCGCAATCGCCATGGACGGCGCACACTACGGTATTCAGGTCAACGATGCAAAAGATACTTTGTATGTAGAAAAGACTTTTGGTTCGTACCGCTTGGCCGGATACGATGCGGCTACAAGAGATCTTATCATTTCGCTGCCGATACAAACCGTAGAACAGGCAGCACGCGGGCAAAGCGTCATCTAACGTTTGCCCGCCTTCTTCTCTTAAGTGCCTATTGCTTTACTTGTCCTTTCACCATACGATAATCATACACGGAATACCCATTTTTTTGATACAGGTCTACAGCGTGCACATTGGTTCTGGTGACAAAGACTTGATAGGATTCAATCCCGCGACCCATCAGCCACTTTTCTCCTGCAGCGAGGGCTTGACGGCCGGCCCCTCGGCCACGAAACGGTTCTTCGATAAAAATCTCGCCGATAATGCCTATACGGTCAAACGTGTTAGGATCAAGCGTCTCTGTCACAAAGATGTATCCGGCAGGCTCCCGACTTTGCGTCTCTAAAAGGTATACCATGCCTTCTTTGCGCGCCATCATATTGCTTACTTGGCGGATAAAGCCCTGTGTCTCTGCACGATTTGCCATCTGGCGGCGCGTTTCTTGCGCATCAAAGGAACGCGCTGCAAGAGTTTTCCATAGTTCATTTTGCAACAATACCAGTTCAACGTGATAACGGCCCACTCGTTCGGCGTCTCTAACGGGATCCATCGGACGTATGGTAAATGTCATTGGTTCCAGCCGTGACGTTTTCAGCGTGTCGCGCATGGGGCGTTTTTTTCGTACTGGCAGTTTTCTCACGCGTGATTTTGGCCGCTCATGATGTTGCCGAAGTTGCATGCACAGACCCCTTCCCGCAGTATAATGGCCTTTATATCCACTATACGCGGCAAGAGCTTGTTCCATAGCTTACAATGACTAATCCGCACTGCGATAGTATGCTGTTACATGGTGGTAAGTGCCAAATTCTGATGCAACCGGTCAATCGTACGCGCCAAAAGAGGCGCAATAGGCAGCACCTTAATCGGTACATCGCGCATCGAATCAGGCAAGGGCAGACTATCTGTAACCAGCACCTGAGCGATCGCAGGATGGCGAAGCCGGGTTTCGGCAGGCGTGGAAAAGACGCCGTGTGTTGCACAAAGCACAGCATTTTGACGAGCGCCCATAGCCACGAGTGTATCGACCACCTGCACAATCGTTCCTCCGGTATCGATGATATCTTCGATCACCACGGGTGTTTTATCTTTCACATCACCGATCAGATGGGTGATCACAGCCTCATTGTGGCTGGGCCTGCCTTTATGCATAATGGCCATAGGCAAATCAAGAATGGCGGCAAACTTTTCCGCTGTCTTCGCTCGTCCAGCATCTGGAGATACCACCACGGCATTTTTCAGATTCATGGAGCGTACCTCATCAGCCAAAACGTTAAGCGCTGTCAGATGATCCACCGGAATATTGAAAACTCCCTGAATCGCGGCAGCATGTAAATCTAAAGTAATTACCCTGTGCGCACCGACGGTCGTTAACACATCAGCTACGACTTTCGCCGAAATAGGCTCACGATGGTTCCCTTGCTTTTCCTGTCGTCCATAGCCAAAATAAGGAACGATAACGTTGATACGACCCACAGAACTACGCTTTAGCGCATCAATCATGAGCAACAATTCAACAAAGTGATCGTTGATGGGCGGCGAAAAGGACTGCAGCAAATACACATCTACACCGCGAACACTATCAGGAAATTGAGCATATAATTCACCGCTCTTAAACTTGGAAAGGTGGACTTGACCCAATTCCACACCCAGACTAGCAGCCACTTGCTCTGCCAGCGCACGGTTCGATGACCCTGAGTACAATCGATACGATGTCCCTGTAAAATGACCCTCTATCACGGTCGTTGCCACCTCCACTCATTGTGACGTAGTTAACAGTCCACTGCTAACTGTAACATTCCTTTGCAGGAATGTGAACAAAGATACGGTGAACTACCGCAATTTGTCGCTGTTTTGATCATACGATCGTAAGCGAACGGTAATTTCAGTACCTTTACCCACTTCACTTTGTATGGTCATTTTACCCTGATGCGATGCCACAATCCGTTTGGCGATCGCAAGGCCGAGTCCTGTCGATTTTGTCCTGGTGCGCGCTGCGTCACCGCGCACAAAACGCTCTGTTACTTTGCCAAGCAGTTCGGGAGCAATACCAATGCCAGTATCTGCCACTGTAATATCAAAATAAACGCCGTTTCGCACCGCACGCAAAGCGATCTTTCCGCTCGTCGTGTATTTTTGCGCGTTATCCAGAAGAATCGTCAACAGTTGGCGAATACGCAGGGAATCACCAAAGACGTAGCCATCTTCTGGTACAGATACTTCAAACGCCAGACCCTTTTCCGTAATCACCAACTCAAACACAGCGGCCACTTCGTGACACACTTCTGTGATCGAAACGGGCGCGGCTTTGACAAACTGAACACCCGCTTCGATACGCGCCATATCGAGCAAATCATCAACCAGATGTGCCATGCGACGATTTTCGCTGTAAATGGCCTCCATCCAATTTAAATGATCTTGTAAAGGATCCTCCACATGGCGCAACAAAAGCTCCAAGTGGGTCATCATGACCGATAAAGGCGTCCGAAGTTCGTGCGAGATGTCGGTTACAAACTCTTGTTCACGCCGTCTTGCGGCCATGAGCGGACGCAAGGTCCAAAGCCCTAACGAATACCCGCCAATGATCGTAAACAAAACCCCAACAAGCCCTGCCAAGAGCAACAAGCCCAGCAACCTGTATAAAACACCCATCAGCGGCCCGATATCTTCGCTGATTTGCAAGACTTGCCGAGGGTGATCCGACAATGTCACCTCGAACACCCTGAATGTCGTACCGTTAATCGGAACATCATGATAAGCCGCAGTGCCAAAAGGTTGCTGCGCCATTTGCGCCAGCTTGGCTAACAGGTCTTGGGAAAATACGTTGCCTTGCACCCATTGCGGCTGCGGCACCACGTTCCATATAGAAACAAACAAATCGCTGTTTCCTGCATGAATCTCATGCATCTCAAAGGAGAACCCTGAGGCCATTTCTTGAGCAATCACTTGTTGGGCCATGCCAACCAAACGCTGGTCGATGGAGTGATCCGTGTACTCGACAAGCAGCGTATATACCAATAATGACAGACCGCTCCATATAATAGCCAGCACGGCCATGTTAACAAGGGCAAGCCGCAATCGCTGCTTGCGAATCAGCCACTTATCTGTAAGCGATACCCAAGACCGCGAACGGTTTGAATGGTCGGACATCCGTCGCACTCCAATCGCTTTCGCAACTTTGAAATATAAGTTTCTAGCGTGTTTTCAAGTACATCGCCTTCAAAACCCCAAATGCGATCCATCAATTGCGAGCGGGTCAATACTTGTCCGGGATGACGCAAAAAAAGTTCTAACAGCACCGCTTCTTTGGGGGGCAAAATGGCTGTTTCGTCTGCAATAATCAGTTCACGCGCCGCTGTATGAAAGGAAATCGGGCCTAATGTAACCACATCAGGGTCTTCAAATTCACCGCCTAAACGGCGCAATAAAGCGCGCACGCGTGCAAGCAGTTCCGTTGTGGCAAACGGCTTCACTAAGTAATCGTCCGCCCCTACGTCAAGCCCATGCACCCGATCATGGACGCTGTCACGAGCCGTGAGCATAAGCACGGGAACCAGATTCTTTTCTTTACGCAGCTTTGTGACCACTGAAAAGCCATCGAGCTCTGGAAGCATGACATCTAAAACAATCACATCATAAACGCCGTCTTGCGCCAATTGAAACGCAGATTCACCATCTGTGGCCAACGTAACATCGTACTGTTCCTCTTGCAGCAAATCCACAAGAGCAGGCCCAAGCATGGCATCATCTTCCGCCAAAAGCACCTTTGGCATGGTATCATCTCCATCCAGGAGCTATTGCTCAGATTGTAGCAAATTTCTTTACTAACTATACGAACCGATGCTGTAGAATTACTGAAACGATGATCGCCATAATCATAACCGAACACTTGTTTGCGAAGTTTCTGACGGCATGCTATACTCCCCATAGAAAGATTTGGACGAAAGGAAAATGTCCGACATGGCACGATCCAGTGCAGTAGACAAGCAAAATGCCATTCTTGCTTTCATAAAAAGTGAAGTCATTAAGCGTGGTTATCCTCCCTCGGTGCGTGAGATTGGTGAGGCTGTCGGTGTAACCAGCACATCAACTGTTCACGGTCACTTAGCCCAACTTGAAAAGCGCGGTTTGATTCGGCGCAACCCCACAAAACCAAGAGCCATTGAAGTGATGGATGAAGATCATTTACATTCCCGCCTGTTGCCAACTGTTCCTCTACTTGGCAAAGTGACGGCCGGTATGCCGATTACGGCCATCGAAGATATCGAAGGATATATGGCGATGCCTTCCCCTGTTCATGATGCCGATACGGTTTTTGCCTTGCGAGTCGTTGGGGACAGCATGATTGATGCGGGCATTTTTTCTGGCGATATCGTTTATGTCAAGCGGCAGGCCACCGCCGTTAATGGAGAGATCATCGTAGCGATGACTGAGGAAGGTGAAGCTACGGTGAAACGGTATTTTCGTGAAAAGGATCGCATCCGCTTGCAACCGGAAAATACAACCATGCAACCACTCTATTATAAAAATATCATGGTAGTTGGAAAAGTGATCGGTCTATGGCGGTCCCTATAGAAAGGACCCGGGATAAAACAATGGCAGCGATAGATCATCGCCGCCATGATGTTCATTAATAGATCGAAAGGTATTGCTCACGTTCCCAAGGGTGTACCGCCGTTCGAAACATATCCCACTCGATCATCTTGGCTTCATAAAAGTGAGCGTACGCATGTTCACCAAGCGCATCACGAATCACTTCATCATTAGCCAGTTCTTCCAGTGCCTCACGCAAATTATCCGGCAAGCTGTGAATCCCCGCCCGGACGCGCTCCATTTCATTCATTACATAAATGTTGCGGTTGACAGGTGCTGGCGGTGTCAATTTTCTTTCCACACCGTCCAAACCCGCTCGTAACATCACGGCGATCGCAAGATAGGGGTTTGTTGCAGGATCAGGGCTGCGAACTTCAATACGTGTGCCAATGCCGCGAGAGGCCGGCACACGAACTAAAGGACTGCGGTTTTTGCCAGACCAAGCGATATGGCATGGCGCTTCATAACCCGGCACCAACCGTTTATAGGAATTTACAATAGGATTCGTTACCGCGGTAAATCCCCGCGCATGTGTTAAAATACCCGCAAGGTATTGCTTGGCTGTCACACTTAAGCCAAAATCGTCAGAAGCATCGTAAAATACATTGCCTGACTCATTAAAAAGCGACTGATGACAATGCATGCCAGATCCATTTAAGCCAAATAACGGTTTTGGCATAAACGTCGCATGCAGTCCAAACTGTCTTGCCACCGTTTTCACGACTAATTTAAACGTCATGATGTTATCCGCCGCTTCAAGAGCAGGAGCATATTTAAAGTCAATTTCGTGCTGACCTGGCGCGACTTCGTGATGCGATGCCTCAATTTCAAACCCAAGGGATTCCAGAACCAGAACAATCTCGCGCCGACAGTTCTCACCTAAATCCACTGGCGCCAAGTCAAAATAACCGCCTTGATCATTCACTTCCGTTGTCGGGTTGCCATGCTCGTCCATTTGCAAAAGGAAAAACTCTGGTTCCGATCCGACGTTCATCGTAGGATATCCCATGCTTGCAGCATAATCCAGAGCCCTCTTTAAAATGCTGCGTGGATCGCCTGCAAATGGTGATCCATCAGGCATGTGAATGTCGCAGATCAGGCGGGCCACTTTGCCTTGGCCGCTATGCCAAGGAAAGACAAGCCAGGACGACAAATCGGGGTAGAGGTACATGTCGGACTCTTCGATTCGGACAAATCCTTCAATAGAGGAACCATCGAACATGATCTTGTTGTCTAAAGCCTTGGACAATTGACTGATCGGCACTTCAACATTTTTTATTACACCCAAAAGATCAGTAAATTGGAGCCGCAGGTATCGTACATCTTGTTCTTTCGCCAGACGGACAATATCCTCGCGCGTATAGTCTTTTCTCATGCGTGACAACACCCTTCCCCGTAATAATCGCATCCATTATGGCTTACCATGAAAAAAACGCGACAACTCTCCCTGAATCATCGAGGCAGGATTTCCCTTGCGGCCCGCACGTTCTGCGAGTTCTCGCAATAATAATTCATGCAACTCAGTTTCTGATAATTCGGAGCGAACTTCCTTAGCAGCTTGTGACAGGTTTTGTGCTTCTTCTTTATCAGCTTGTGGCACCTTCTCAATAACCGCCTTAATACCTGCGATGTTAAGACCCTTATCAATCAGTGCCTTAATCTCCAGCAACCGTTCCACATCATTAAAGGAAAACAACCGTTGATTACCCTCTGTGCGCTCGGGATGAATCAGTTCATGTTGTTCATAGTAGCGAATCTGCCGAGCCGTTAAATCCGTCAAACGCTGGACAATGCCAATGGGGAATAGCGCTAAATTGCGCCGAGTGTCTTCGTCCATGCACATCCCCTCCCCACACTAACTTTACATGCAGTGTTAAGTTTAGCATCGCCAAAACAGAAGGTCAATGTCAAAACGTAACCGCATTCAAGTTTTCCATCGCCTGCATGATCGCAATTTTAACGTGGGAGTACGTGAGTCCGCCTTGCAAATACGCTATGTAGGGTTCGCGCAACGGTCCATCTGCCGATAATTCAATGGATGACCCCTGAACAAAAGCGCCTGCGGCCATAATGACGCGATCTTCATAGCCAGGCATTTGCCATGGCTGCGGCATAACATGAGCATCAATGGGAGAATACCGCTGAATCGCCTGGCAAAATGCGATAAGCCGCTGCTCACTGCCAAGGCGGATGCGTAACACGATGTCACCTCGCGCCTGTGTTGGAGCGGGAGCACACAGATACCCGGCATTAGTCAGGGCCTGGGCCGCAAATACATTGCCTTTAAGCGCTTGCGACACGATATGCGGCGCAAGAAACAATCCCTGATAAAACAATCGATAGTTTTCATACGATCCACTCTCTGACCCGATACCGGGCGCTGTCATGCGATCGGCGGCTTTTTCTACTGCCTCGTTTGTGCCCACGAGATAAGCCCCGGTCGGAGCATTCCCCCCACCGGGGTTTTTAATCAATGACCCCACCGTCAAATCTACGCCAACGTCACTTGGCTCCAAAAGTTCGGTAAATTCACCGTAACAGTTGTCAACAAGAATATAAATGTCAGGTCGTACTGATTTGATCTGCCTGACAGCCTCGCCGATTTGCTCAATCGTCAGTGCAGGACGCCACGCATACCCAGCAGAACGCTGGATGGCTACCACTTTCGTCGATATCGTCAGATGATCGAGAATCTGCTTTAGATCAAGCGTTCCTTGGTCCGTCAAATCCACACTGGCAAAAGATACGCCAAAGTCACGTAACGACCCTTGGCCGCTTTCACGAAGGCCAATCACAGAATAGAGCGTATCATAAGGCATCCCCGTCGCATAAAGCAGTGTGTCTCCAGGGCGCAAGAGTGCAAATAAGGCGACTGTAAGCGCATGTGTGCCAGAGACAAGCCCTGGGCGCACCAGTGCCTTTTGTGCACCAAAAGCACGGGCGAACACCTCGTCCAATTGTTCACGACCACGGTCATCGTACCCGTAGCCCGTAGAGCCAAACAAATGGGTTTCCGCGATACCTGCATCATGAAAAGCCTGCAATACTTTTGCCTGATTGAAGTCAGCCACACGATCAATGGCACGCAGTATCGGTGCAATCTGATCTTCAATATGTTCGATAGCTTGCCAGCGAATTTCCTTCATGAA
>JAKACU010000062.1 GCA_021821185.1 Bacillota bacterium | reverse complement strand
TTTCGATTTACTTGCCGAAAATTAATACATGATCTGGTGACGGTGGGGGTGTGAAGATGGCCTGGGTATACAGTGGGAAACTGTATGACAGCGAGTTTCAGGCGGGGTGCCTGGCTACGCGAATCCGGGAGGAAGGGTTCATGCCCACAGAGCGGTTTCCGCGTTATGTGTATGTATTTCGCACCAAAAAGGGACGCTATGGTGTGAAATGTCTATGGTGAAAGACGGTGATTCAATGGCCTCCATCAATGATAAGGATCTCGCCGAGTTTTTAGCTGGCATTAAAACGATTGCCGTCGTTGGGCTTTCAACGGATCAACATAAGGCCAGTTATCGTGTAGCTGCGTATCTGCAATCCCAAGGCTATGAACTTGTACCTGTTAATCCAAATGCTCGCATGGTGTTAGGCAGAAAACCGGCGGCACGCCTGCGAGATGTTGAAGATGCGATCGACTTGGTCGATGTATTTCGCCCCGCAAAGGAAGTCCCAGAGATTATGCAAGATGCTATCGCCATTCGCGCCAAAGCGGTGTGGCTGCAGTCGGGAATTACGCATCAGGAAGCAGAGCAGCAAGGTATCGATGCGGGTTTGCTTGTGGTATCAGACCGTTGCTTGATGAAAGAACATCAACGGCTTTTGTCCCGGGCACAACTGTAAAAGCGAGAAGGCAGGATCGAAAGAATGATTCGACCTGCTTTTTTTATGCCGAATTTGACAATTTCGTGTACTATAGAGAGGTGTTTTATATAGAGGAGGGAGGGTACTGGTGAGCTGTATGAGGGTTATCCTTTTGCGGCAACCGGGTGCATTGCATGTTGACCGATTATCATACACATACGGAGCGCGGCCCGTACACAGTGACGTGGCTAAACGAGTTTCTCAAAGTGGCCAAAGACCGCGGTATTGAAGAATATGGCGTGTCGGAACATGCGTACCGCTTTAAACAGACAGCGCATTTGCTTGACAACCCCTGGGTAAGAGAACGTCGAACCGAGGATCTCGATGAGTACTTTGCTATGGTGCAAGAAGCGAGAAGACAAGGCTACCGCGTAAAGTTTGGCGTTGAGCTCGACTATATTCCCGGTATTGATGATGAATTACGCGCCTTTATCGCAAGCTATCCTTTTGATTATGTGATTGGTTCCGTGCATTGGCTGGGCGGATTCGGTTTTGATCTTGCGGAGATGAAAGCACAATGGGACAATCGCGATATCAAAAAAACGTATGATGAATACTTTTCCATTTTGTCGCAAATGGTGCAAAGTGAAATGTTTGATTTTGTGGGACATGCTGATGTGATTAAAGTATTCGGTCATGAACCTGATGATCAAGCATTTTTGCAAGATTGGTATGACCGGCTTGCGGATTTGTTTGCAACGCACCATCAGGTTGTGGAAGTCTCAACGGCGGGGCTTCGTAAACCCGTTGGCAAAATGTATCCGGCACCCGGTTTACTTAAGGCCTGTCATGCAGCCGGTGTTCCGATTGTTATCAATTCTGACGCCCATCGTCCAGAAGACGTCGGCGCTGACTATGATCAAGCAGTCACCTACGCGCGCGCCGCAGGGTACTCTATGATAACCACCTTTGAGGCGCATAAGAGAATCATGCAGCCCCTTGGGTAAGAGCAATAGGTTTTTTTCAGCAAGGATAGGTACAATCAACTTATGTATCAATCCCCCTTTGATTTTTGCGCCGGAGCGATCCGGCGCTTTTTTCTTCGCGTGCCGGCGCGGGCGAAATCGTAAGGTTGGCGACATACCTACCATTGGAAGAATTCTCGCTCTAAAGATGGTATGATGGAGGCAAGTTCTTTACGCACGGCCATACATATTCCCTGGGGGGTATTTCGATGGCTCTGATACAATGCCGATTCTTCTCCGAAGTTTTGGGACTTTCCACTAGCATGACAGTCATTCTCCCGCAACCTCATTCTTCTTTGGGAAAAGAAGGCGCAGCATTTGCTCCAAGGAAATACCCGACGCTGTATTTACTTCATGGTTTGTCTGACGATGATACCATTTGGTTGCGGCGCACCTCTATTGAGCGATATGTGGAGGCACTTGATCTAGCCGTCATTATGCCGCAGGTTCATCGTAGCTTCTACGTTGATATGGTGCACGGGGGCAAGTACTGGACATTTTTAAGTGAAGAGTTGCCTCGCCTTGCACAAGCCTTCTTCCCGCTTTCTGGTTGCAGGGAGGATACGTTTGTAGCCGGTCTATCTATGGGAGGATATGGAGCACTTAAGTGGGCTTTGCGCCACCCAGAACGATTTGCGGCAGCAGCCAGTCTTTCTGGCGGGGTAAACAGGGCCCGTATGGCTTTAAATCCAAATCGTGATTTTAAACTGGTATACGGAGATAACCGCGTTTTCGGAACAGAAAATGATTTATTCTGGCTGTTGAAAAATTGCCATTTATCAGCGGATCAGAAACCAAACCTATTTCTGGCTTGTGGGACCGAGGATTTCGCTTACGACGACAATGTACTGTTTCGTGATGCGTGCCGACAATCCGGTTTTGATTATGTCTGGGTAGATGGTCCAGGTTCGCATGAGTGGAGTTATTGGGATGCCATGATACAGCAGGTAGTAACTTGGTTGCCATTGCCTAATCGATGACAGGCGACGTGATAACGGTATATGCCGTTCACATTATGCTGTGTGCAATGCCAGAGTTGCTGCGATTTAGAAGATTATCACGTACTGCCTGGCTAATGACATAAATGATATATCATTTATTTGGCAAAACCGATTACGCCACGCCAAGTAAGGCTATAGGAGTATTTGCAATTAGGTTGACGGCTGATTTTTGACTGCATCATCATATTTGACATAATCATATTGACAAACAATATAATGATGTATATATTCGTAATAGATTCATGATTCATATGTTGCAACAAGTTTTCCGATAGACCGATAGCTACGAGAGGGGTGCACAATGTTCGGACGAATTTGCTCACAGAAAGCGTTATCATAGTGGGCTGGGGGTGGGATGGTTGTCCGTGGTGATCAGCAAGAAGCGTCGTTCATGGAGTCGCTTGAAAGTTCGCGACGGTATTGCGGGGTATCTGTTTATATTACCCTCCATTATCGGCTTTTCAACCTTTGTCGCTTATCCGCTTATTTCCTCGATTTATTATGCGATGACGCAATGGAGCGGTTGGAATGCTCCGCAATTTGTAGGATTTCAAAATTTTATCTACATGTTTACGACCGATCCTTCGTTCTGGCCTTCCTTGGAAGCGACAGGATTGTATGTTCTGATGAGTGTGCCAGGCGGACTTTTGCTCGGACTTTTTCTGGCAGTGCTTCTCAACAAACATCTGCCGGGCATTAAGATCCTTCGCACCATCTATTACTTGCCGGTTGTCCTTCCATCAGTGGCCAGTTTGACACTTTGGGATTTCATCTATAATCCGCAATATGGATTAGCCAATCAGATTTTGCACGTGTTTGGCTTGCCGGCCAGCCAGTGGTTGCAAGGTCAGGGTACAGCCTTGATCTCCATTGTGATCATCGGACTGTGGGGTGTCGGGGGAACCATGATCATCTTCCTAGCCGGGTTGCAATCCGTCCCTGCCGAGTTGTATGAAGCTGCGCAAGTCGATGGGGCAAGCCGATTCAGAAGCTTTTGGACTATTACCGTTCCTATGATTACACCGATTCTTTTCTTGCAATTGATCACCGGAATCATTGGCGCCTTTCAGGCGTTCAACCAGGCGCAGGTGCTTACTAAAGGGGGTCCAAACTTTGCGACGGACCTATTTAACTACAGCATATGGAATAACGCGTTTAACGGGCAGCAGTTCGGCTATGCTGAAGCACAGGTCTGGGTATTGTTCATTATCATCATGTTCTTTACGATTTTTATCTTCAAGTTTTCTAACACGTTCGTGTATTACGAGAATGATCAAGGAAATTAACAGGGAACTTTGCAGTGTCAAGTTGTTTGGGGAGGGATGGATGTGAGTGTGGACTCACAGGCATCGCAGTTGCAGCGTATACCGCCAGTTCATAAATCGCAACGTCTGAAATTCGGGAGAGTCAAACGCCGCTATTCACCTGGAGATATCATTCGTTTTATCGTTTTGTGCTTTGGCGCTGTATGGATGATTCTCCCGTTGTTGTGGATGCTGACGGTAGCGCTCAAGAGTAACGCCGAGGTGTTTGAGATCCCGCCCGTTTGGCTGCCCAAACAGTTCAATTGGTCGAATTTCGTTACGGGAACACAACAAATCGATTTTTGGCGTGTGTTTATGAACTCTGTGATCATCGCCGTATTACATACCATCGGGGCGGTGACGAGTTCCGTGATCGTCGGTTATGGAATTTCCCGCATTCGGTTCCCGGGGCGCAAATTGTGGTTCTATCTATTTATCGGAAGCATGATGTTGCCTGGTGTCGTTGGGATGATTCCTGTTTTTCATCTGTACTCCATGCTGGGTTGGTATAACACATGGCTGCCGCTCATTGTGCCAGCGTATTTTGGTAATCCGTTCTTTATGTTTCTAGCCCGACAATACTTCAGTACAATTTCTACCTCATATGATGAAGCGGCGAAAATTGACGGGGCCAATCATTTGCAAATTCTTACAAGAGTGTTGGTTCCGATGTCCAAGCCTATGATTGTGACGATGATTATTTTTGCCTTTCAGGGTTCGTGGAATGATTACCTGCAACCTCTCATCTATGTCATTAATCCAAAGCTGTGGACGTTGTCAGTTGCGATGGCCACGTATATCGGCAACTACTACACACCGTGGAATCTCTTTATGGCAGCGGACCTGATTTATATGCTGCCGATGGTTATCGTGTTCTTCGTAGCGCAAAAGTATTTCATGCAAGGATTGGGGACTTTGAACGCTTCCGGACTGAAATGATGTTATCGGTTGGCTGAAAGGGGGGATGCCAGGCGTTCAACCTCAAAGTGGTCAGCAGTTTTCGAGATCCAGGCGACAAGTCTTGATACAAACATCATCAATTAAGGGGGAAATCATACCGTGAAAAATTGGAAATCACTCGGCCTGACCGGCGTCGCGCTGCTGATGGCCGGCATCACATCCAGTCCCGTATTTGCTACCGGAGCAACAGTACATGCCAAACATTCATCCCAACCCGTGACGGTCACCTTGCTCACGTGGGAGAATCCGCAAACCAATCAACAGATTATGCTTTCCATGGCTAAATTTGAGAAAGCAAATCCCGGCATAAAAATTCAACTTGTTCCAAGCCCGCTGCAAGACTATGGAACAAAACTGAACTCAATGATCGCAGCCGGTCAGGCACCGGATATTTTTGAACTCGGGAATGATAATGAACAACAATGGGGCGCACAGGGATTGTTGTACAATTATCTTCCGCAGGCAAAACAGATTCCGGGATTCCTCAACCACTTCTACCCGGGCGCGGTCGTAAACTGGGAAGCAAACGGCGCGCTCTATGGACTGCCATCGTTGATGAACGTATATGGCATCTTCTATAACAAGACACTTTTTGAAAAGGCTCACATTCCATTTCCGAATAATGGCTGGACATATCAGGAGATGTTCAACGACGCTCAAAAACTATCGGGAACCGTGGATGGAATCCATCAGTATGGATTATACAATACGCCGGATCAGCCGTTCAACCTGGGTGTCTATGCGTTTTCTGCCGGCGGCATGCCTTTTGCCAACTCGATCACAAATGCCACCTTCGTGACGGCTGGCCCGCAATTTGTGCAGGGCTTGAAGCTCTTCCAAAAGTACATCAAGAGCGGTGCGGTGACAGGACCGAACTTTAGTAACGGCAACGATGAAAGCCTGTTCCTTGAGGGCAAGCTTCCCATGTGGGCTGCCGGTCAATGGAACGCAGAACAGATGGTTGGACCCGGCGCTCCGAAGAATCTCAACTGGGGATTTGTCGCCAACCCAATCGTGAAAAGACCAAGTACAATCTATGACTGTGTGGGCTGGGCCAGTCCCAAAAACGTGAAGAATCCCGCTGCTGTTTTCAAGGTGATCCAATATCTTGATACCACTCAATATGCGCAATCGCTTCCAGGCGCGCCGGTTGCACCACCTGCCTATAAGCCCTCCAGTGGGCCATACTACCACGTGCTGCTTGCCTCCGGACACAAGGATATCGTGGCCGGCATGAACTGGATGCTGGATGCACCTGGAAAACAACCTGTGCGTTTCCTTGAAACATGGGCAAACCAAGCCAATCAGTTTATCAGTGCTGACTGGAACAACCTTTTGACAGATCAAACGCCTATTTCGACATTGCAACAAATGACCACGCAGATTAACAGCGTGATCAAGATGAATCATCATTGAGTAAATGATTCACGAACGAAAACGGAGGTTGATCTTTATCGACCTCCGTTTTTTGACAAGCAAATGCAGAAATGTGAGGTGAGCCATTTGCAAAATGTGTGGGTGCGTGTGGGATTCGGGCTTGTAAGCGTGTTCGCGGCATTCGCCAGCAGCGTTGCACCAGCAATTGCCGCATCAGTGGATGCCACGGCATCCAACTCCTTGGCGATGCAAAGAGCGAATATCGCGATGCAAGATTTCGTAAAGCATTACTGGCAATCTGACAACAATCTGTTTTATAACACTTATCCTTATCCACAGTCTGGGACTAATTACTGGTGGCAAGCCAACGCGATCGACGCTTTGGCAGAAGGTGTACAACTTCACCTGACGACGGATTGCGCTAAGTACATTCAATTGATGTATCAGAGGATTGCAGTCGACGGGAGCGCGGTCACTTCCTATTTTGACGATGAGGACTGGATGGGGCTTGGTATGCTGCACGCTTATCGAGCCACGGGCAATAAACAGTACCTCCAGGTGGCTGAGGTACTTTTTGCCGACATCTATGGTCACGGTTGGCAGAAAAAAGGCGGAATCATCTGGAATCGCACCGGTTCTACGTATCGAAATACGCCTGCGAATGCTCCTGCTGCCCTTCTTGGCGCTGACCTGTATGCTGTGACCCACAATCACCAGGATTTGGTCGAGGCTGAGCAAATTTATGCGTGGGAATGGTCCCATCTTGTTTCTAAAAATGGAATGGTATGGGATGGACTTCAGGGTAATCAATTGAATACGGCGCAGTATACCTACAACTATGGAACAGTGCTCGGAGCCTCTTTGAAGCTATGGCAGGATACTCACCAGACGGGTTATCTTAACCATGCACAACTTGTGGCCAAGCGGTCAATTGCCGTCTTTACGCATGCGCCCTCGCTTCTTTTGACGCCAACGGGACAGGGTGACGGTGGCCTGTTTAAGGGGATTTATGTCCGTTATTTGTCATGGATGGTTCGAGACTTTCCTAAAGAGACAATCTACCGGAGGGTGCTGGAGGCCAACGCACAGAACATCTGGTTGCATGATCGCACACCGGACGGAATATTTGCGTCCAATTGGGCTAATTCCAAGACACCTGCGCAGGGTGACATCATTGATATGAGCACAGAGCTGAGTGGAATCTTTTTACTCAATCAAATCGCCGGTCTGCAAAAAGGCACGATCGGAAACTAGGATGTGTCTATGAAAGAATCGATGATGGAGGATTGATATGAAACGCTCTTCTAAGATCACGGTGAGCTTGGCGGCCCTGATTCTGGTGATGACATCCTCTCTTCCTGCCGCCGCTTCTGTAGGCAAACGAATGGACGACGCACCAAATTTTCCATTCGGGATACAATCTCAGCCGCTGACGATCCTAGCTACCTCACCTAGCAGCTACCTGACAAGTTATCAGAAAGCCATCGGTTACCTAAGCAGCAAAGTACAAACGAGCGGTGCCGTTCTCTCGGGCTCAGGGCAGCCGGCCTCCACCGCAGACACCGCCTATGCGGCTGTTGCCCTTGGGATCAATGGGCAAGCAAGTGCCGCACAGGGCATTGCCGCATGGCTCTTGAAAAATCAGAATAGTGATGGAGGATGGGGAGCTGTCCCGGGAAGTTCAGGACCATCCGATCTGCGGGACACGGCGCTCGCGCTGTGGGCGGTCGGTGAGGTCGAATATGTAAATGGCGGATCGAGTAGTGCTTATTTCCCTGAAATGAAGTTGGGGATAAGTTGTCTTCTTGGTTTGCAGAGTAAAAATACTGGCGTTTTTTCAGATGCCGGCGGCGTGCCAGGCGCACAGAGTAACGCCATTGCAATCCGGGCGCTGCAAATCGGAGCATACCTCGCTTCGCAAACGGGACACGCGAACTCATCGCAATTGTGGAGTCACGCGGCGGAGCTCGGTGCATCTGCGTTAAACGCAGATAATGGCGTGTCACGCGTGTCAACCAGCGACGTGCTCGCTGGAGCCTTGTGGGGTATTTCACCACAAGTTCAAGCGCAGCGTGAAGTGGGTGCGGCCAATGATCTTACGTTTGCGTATATGGGATTTGGGGCTAAGTCGGGACCTGGGTATTTTACCGGCATGGATTGGATTGACGGAGTCAGCACCTTTAACTATGCCATTGCAGCAGCCAGAGCAGGACTTTCCGATCTTGCCGTCACACAGTACAATTATGGACTTACACTGCAAAATGCCGATGGGGGCTTTGGTTCGCACGCTCATCCGCCGGTCGGCCCTGAAACAGGTTCGTTTTCAAGTGGTCCCAACGGGTCCAGTGTGCTGGTGACGGCTCACTATCTTTTAGCAACACATGCGCTGCTTACGCATGACATGCTTGGGTTCGGATGGGACTCAGCCCAGATTTCCGAAAATGGTACAATAAGTCAACTTACTGCGTCAACACCGACCTTGGATCCAATGATTCCGATGCAATCCGGACCACGCATCGCCGTGCTTGTCGGCAGTCCTTCTGCAACCGTTACTGCGAGTCAGCCAGCAAAAAGTGGAACTTCAGAAGCGAATTTGCAAATGAATGTCGCTTATGAACTCACACAGATGGGTTATCGGGTAACGCTGTTTTGGTACAAACCGAATCAAGCAGAACAGTTTTACAACATGAACGCCTTTTGGAATTCACTCAATGATTTTCAGGATGTCATTGCAGCAAACGGCACATTCTCCTACACTAACGGATTTAAGACCAGTTTTACAAGCCATCAGACACAATTTCTTACTTGGCTGCAACAGGGAGGCCGCTTCATCGATGCTGGTGATGATGTTCCTTTATCCTTTTTAGGTGCGCAGACTGCTCCATCACCGACGCAAATCGACCAACTGCAGTTCACAGATTCACTCGGTGGGCTATTGGCCCAAAACGCAGCGCCCGATGATGCGGCGGCAAGTCTCACAACTACAACATACTATTCTTCCGCTCCCGGCTACACGGTTTTTGCGAGCGGGCGTGTGGGTTCTTCGTGGCAGCCGGTGGCGGTCGGGAAGGACATTGGAGCAGGACGAATTTTTATGACCACTCTGCCTATTGGCAGTTATGCGGGGGATTACGCGCCAACTCTGGCTGCCATGTTTACCTGGGCCAATAGGGGAACAGCGGCTTTGCAAAAGGCATCGGTGAACTATACGGTTGCAGCGCAAGAGTTGTATCAGGCGATGCAAACCGTGTACGCCGTGCCAGGCACCAATCTGTACAATGAGAATAATGTTGTCCAGCCGCATGACCGGACGTATTCCTATTTGTGGCCGTTCACACAGGCGTTCGGCGGTGTGGCTGCAAGCAGCACTGCTTTATCAGGCGTGGCAAATGTTTCTGAAGTACTGAAAAACCTTGCAACCGGTTTAAGTGCCTATTACAACTCGGCGATGAACCCGCCAGGGTATGATTCCTACGTGATCAGCCAGGGAGGAGGCACGCCGTTTTTCGATGATAACGGCTGGACAGCACTCGATCTTTTGCGCAGCTATGCAGATACAGGAAATCAGCAGTTTCTGCAACTGGCCGAAAATCTGTTTCCGTTTTTGGCAAGTGGATGGAGCAAGTCGAAAGTACCAACGGGCGGAGAATATTTCAATACCAATCGCATCGGCAGAACGCAAACAGCGACTGGATCCGTAATGGACGCCGCTTTAAGGTTATACCTAGACACCAAAGATCCCCAGTATCTCACCTTTGGCGAACAGGCATACGAATGGGATCGCACTTATATGAAAGGCGTCAACGGCTTGTACAACGATGGTGTTTCAACCACCGGACAAGTGAGTGGCACACCTTTCACATATGACACGGGCGTCGTTTTGCAGGCGGATATTTTACTGTATCGCATCACCAACGATCCCAAGTATTTGGCCCGCGCAGAACAACTGGCGGTGGAAGGTCTCACACTGTATACCGATCCGCTTT
>JAKACU010000061.1 GCA_021821185.1 Bacillota bacterium | reverse complement strand
GGCAAGACCTGGGAGCTGTTTCATGCCATACAGGTCTTCAAACGTGGTTGTGAAAGCCGTGTATCCGCCCTGCGTGAGAAAGGCCTTGAGGCCAAGCTCAATTTTGGCCTGTTCTTTTACCGCGTCTTGCACAGAACCGGGTTTTAACGCTGCCTCAGTCATGTCGTAGAGTTCACAGTATTCTTCAAACAGATGATTTACTTCAGCATCTGTAATGTCTCGCATCACATCGACAAGATCGCCAATCCCGTAACCATTCACAGACCAACCAAAGCGAATCTGTGCTTCTACTTTGTCGCCCTCTGTTACGGCTACATCACGCATGTTGTCGCCAAACCGGGCAACCTTGAGATTGTGACCTTCAACAAACGTCACGGCAGTGTACATCCAATTGCCTATTCTCTGCCTTGCTTCAGGCTCTTCCCAATGCCCTACGACGACTTTTCTCGCAACACCCAAACGTGTCCCCATAAACCCAAACTCGCGGTCCCCGTGTGCTGATTGATTCAGGTTCATAAAATCCATGTCAATCGTATTCCAGGGGATATCTCGATTAAATTGTGTATGCAGGTGGAGCATCGGTTTACGCAAAAGAGAAAGTCCAGCAATCCACATTTTAGCAGGTGAAAACGTATGCATCCACGTGATGACACCAGCGCACTCATCATGCGAATTGGCCTCCATGCAAATCGTACGAATGGCATCCGGTGTCGTCAGCACGGGTTTCCATACGATATGGTAGGGGACAGTATTATCTTGGTCCAGGGCTTGCGCTATTTGTTTTGCATGTGCTGCTACTTCGTTAAGGGTGTCTTCGCCGTACAAATGCTGACTCCCCGTCAAAAACCAAAATTCGTAGGATTTGCTGGTTAACATGATATTTCCTCCTTCAAATGCGGTGAATTGATACACATAAATACACAAATATACTAAATTCATACCGAAATAATACGTTCATATTCATATAATGTCAATATGATATATATAAAGACTGTACCTATACGAGGCATGATCATATCGTGGTTGTGCAAATAAGTGGCATGAATACGGGTGATATTAAAAACTAAGGCTCCCAATCGTTACTAAAAGTGGGAGCCCCTGATGCTAAAATGGTTTGTACGAATATTCATGACGCTGTCTCGTACAACTATACTTCCAAAGTTTGCATCGAACGAACAGATGAACGCTCGACTAAGTGAGGGTTAAAAGTATAAACCAATTCCCTCACAGGTTCTCGTCGAATCAAATGCAGGATGGTATCTGCAGCTAACGTTCCCATCTCATGTTTAGGATGTTCTATCGTGGTTAGAGGTGGGAAGCTTTGGGACGCCATTGGTGCATCATCAAACCCTACTACAGAAATATCTTCGGGAACGGATAAGTCATTCTGGCGAAGTGCCGAAAGTAAATGGGTAGCAATAGAATCGTTATAACAAAAAATTGCGGTCGGTCTTTCAACGGTATCCATTTGTGTCAGTCCATGAACATAGCTTACTGAAATGGACGATTGTTGTTCCGTCGTATAAAAGGCGACATGATCAGAGTTGTAGGTCAACCCAGATTCGTTTAAAGCCGATAAAAACCCTTCCATGCGCCGTAATCCCTGACGGTCATCCATTTTCATGATGGCTCCAATACGGTGGTGACCTAGTTCAATTAAATGCCGTACAGCCAAATAGGATCCGCGTCGGTCATCAACTTCAATTACAGGAATGTGGAGATCAGGATAAGTGGCATGAATCATGACAACTGGAATTCCGCGCGCTTGCAATTGTTTGAATAGATCGATGTTGGGATTTGCATAGGCACTTTTCGTGGCTTCGGCAATGATTCCATCAACACCTTTAGTCAAGATATCTTCAAGTGCCCTTCGTTCCCTAACGACATCGTTCTGAGTAGTGAATAAAAGCGGACTGTATCCTTCAGCGCTCAGGCGTTCCTCGATGCCACGAATGATATGGGGAAAAATGTAGTCAGAAATATACGTTGTGACAATGCCCACAATTCCACTTGAAGGTTGATTATTGTTGACGATTGGCTGACCGATAAAGTAAGTTCCGCTACCTTGGATACGCTCTAAGTACCCTTTTTGCACTAATTCGCCGACGGCCTGTCGAACTGTCTGACGACTCGCGGAAAATTGAGTAGCTAATTCCGACTCGATAGGTAGTTTATCCCCAGGATTAATGGCACCTGAATGTATCCAGGAGAGGATTTCATCACGTATCCACTGGTATTTCGGAATTTCACGCGAATTGGACATTGGTCATAGTTCCTTCCATTTATAGACCTGTTACTACATAACATTGTATGCATCTTTCTGATTAAGTCAATGAGCGTCACATTTCAGCCGTATCAATTAAAAATTCATCCAACATTGATATTGACTATTATACAAAATATACGTATCATTTATTAGGTACTAGATCAGCATAAATCTTCGGTGATCGCAACGTTCGATTACATTAAGGCGAAAAACGTACTAAGAAGACTATGTACCTATCATTTAATGATTGGAATGCGATTCGACTTCGTAAGTAGAAAGGACAGAGAGTATGGGTTACTCAATTGGTGTGGATTATGGTACGGAGTCCGGACGTATAGTATTGCTTGATCTAAGCACTGGAGAAGAAGTGGCAGTTTGTGCAGTACCCTATAAGCATGCAGTCATAGATAAGAGATTGCCGGATGATTTTAGAGATCTACCTGCTGACTGGGCATTGCAGCATCCAGAAGATTATTTGCAGGTGCTTCGTACAGGAATTCCTGCGGTGCTTTCTGATTCGGGAGTTTCTGGGGCCTTAGTTGTAGGACTTGGAATTGATTTTACCTCCTGTACGGTATTACCTACACTTCAGAATGGGACGCCTCTATGTATGCTGGATGAATTCCGGAATAGACCCCATGCATGGCCGAAGCTGTGGAAACACCATTCTGCGCAAAGGTTTGCTGACCGCATGAATGAAGTCGCACAGAACCGTCAAGAGGTATTTCTTTCACGGTATGGAGGTCGAATTTCGGCGGAATGGTATTTTCCCAAGCTTTTAGAGATCTTTGATGAAGATCGGGCGGTGTACGATGCCTCTGAAGCTTTTGTTGAAGCAACAGATTGGGTAGTTTGGCAACTTACTGGCAGCTTGCGTAGAAATTCTTGTACCGCAGGTTATAAAGCCTTGCGAGCCGATGATGGATCATTCCCGGATTCATCATATTTCAAGGATGTTTATCCGGAATTCTCCTATCCGGAACAATTGATTGGCAAAGACTTCTATCCAGTTGGCACAAAAGCCGGAATGTTAAACGAACATTGGGCCAAACTTATTGGGTTAACGACCAATGTGGCCGTAGCTGTGGGTAACGTTGATGCTCATGTTTCCATGGCTGGTGCGGGCATTGAGCATCCAGGGGCGTTGGTAATGGTCATCGGTACGTCGATTTGTCATTTGACCATCTCTTCCGTGCAAGCGTTCGTAAAAGGTATGACAGGGGTTGTATTCGACGGAGTCCTGCCTGGTTATTACGGCTACGAAGCCGGGCAGGCAGCAGTTGGCGATATGCTGGCATGGTTTGTGCGTGAGGCTGTACCCGCAACATATCATGAACGGGCACAACTAACTGGGCGTTCTGTTTATGAAGTGTTGGAAGAAGATGCAGCCCGGCTCAAGCCGGGTGAAACGGGGCTGACGGCGCTAGATTGGTGGAATGGGAACCGCAGTGTGCTAGGAGATGCAAACTTAACCGGTGCCATTTTTGGTCTAGATCTTGCTACAAAGGCGCACGAAATCTATCGAGCACTTCTTGAATCGATTGCATTTGGAACAAGGAGAATTCTTGAAAATTTTGAGGCCAAAAGTATTCACTTTGACGAATTAGTGGCATGTGGAGGACTATCATACAAAAGCCCACTGTTAATGCAGTTATATGCCGACGTGTGCGGCTTGCCTGTAACAGTCCGTTCATCAAAAGAGGTGCCAGCTAGAGGAGCTGCGTTGTTTGGGGCAGTTGCTGCAGGCTCACTAAATGGTGGTTTTGACCGTATTGAAGATGCCATTCATGCTTTGGCACCTCACAATGCAAATAGGTACCAACCTACTGTTGCCGCGTCCCTCCATTATAAAAAGCAGTATCAAATCTATCATGATCTTTACGAGTTCTTGGGGCAAGTGCGTGTTGATTTGTTACATCGCCTGAAACAATATCGCCAAACCGTAAAAAATGATGGAGGGGTTAATGATCATGCTTGAGGAACTTCGAAGGAGAATTTGCGAATTAAATTGTGAACTTCCGCTTCAAGGCTTAGTCACAATGACGAGCGGAAATGTAAGTGGACGAGATCCAGAGTCTGGGTTTGTCGTAATCAAGCCAAGTGGAGTTGCGTATCGGGACATGACACCTGATGACATGGTGGTGGTAGACCTAGAAGGCAATGTCGTGGAAGGTCATCTCAAACCGTCCGTAGATACGAAGACACATGTTTATATTTACAAGCACCGCAATGACGTATTTGGTGTGGTTCATACCCACAGTAATTATGCCACAAGTTTTGCGGCGCTTGGTCGTCCTATTTCCGTCATTTTAACGGCTATCGCCGATGAGTTCGGTGGTCCTATACCTATAGGTCCCTATGTGTCAATTGGGGATGAAGGGATCGGCCGCGCGGTGGTAGAACATATTGGTGAGTCCCCTGCGATCTTAATGAGGAATCATGGTGTATTTACGATAGGATCGTCGCCTGAGCAAGCCTTTAAGGCGGCGGTTATAGCGGAGGATGTGGCCAAGACGGTACATTTGGCGTACCTATTAGGTGAGCCTTCGGAGATTCCTGACGAAGAAGTTGCACGGGGATATCGTCAATATAAAAATCATTATGGGCAATAAGCAAAAGGATGTGTCGGCGTGCCTAGATTTGATAAGTACCTCAATAAGCAAATCGAATGTTCGTGTGGCCATACGCACCACGTGCCTATTGAACGTATTTCCCTTGGACAAGATATATTACAAACAATGGAAGATTTTATTCGGATGCATCATTTTCACTCTCTGCTTATTGTCGATGATGGCAACACCAAACGCGTACTCGGCAATTTAGTTTTTGATTGGCTTGTCTCCAGCGAGGGTTATCGAGTTAGTGAGCTTTGTTTTAGTGATAATGATCATTTGATCGCTGATGAAATAGCAATTGATCGGGCCAAAACGGCGATTGCCAAAGCTCAACCAGATCTCATGATTGCTGTCGGTAGCGGTACGATTACGGATATAACTCGTTACGCAAGCTTTCTTTACGGGTGTCCTTTTCTAGCAGTGCCAACGGCTCCATCTGTGGATGGTTATGCTTCTACCATCGCTGCGTTGCAACTTCAGGGTGTGAAAGTTACCAAAACCGCTCATGCACCACTTGCGATTTTTGCCGATTCTACTGTGTTGTCAGAAGCGCCTTTGGAATTGATTCAAGCTGGTTTTGGTGATCTAGTTGGTAAAGTTACCTCCCTTTTGGATTGGAAATTGGCAACCATGCTTTACGATGAGGATTGGTGTGATGAGGCATACACGATGGTTAATGAATCCTTGTACTATTGTGTGCAATATGCACATCAATTTCTTAGCCGCCGTGTCGACGTGATAGAGGAATTATTTGTTGGTCTGCTATCGTCTGGCGTTGCAATGGCCATGATGACGAATTCTCGGCCAGCGAGTGGGTCGGAACACCACCTTTCGCATTATTGGGATTTCTGTGCGTATCGTGGGATTCGTCCTTATGGGTCACATGGATTGCAGGTCGGTTTTGCTGTGCATTTTACAATGAAGTTATATGAACATTTGGCACAGATCCACAAACTTCATGATCCTGTCAAATACGTGGTTGATAAGCAATGGGAGAAAGAAGCCGTTAAGCGGTGGGGAGATGTTTCACCACAAATCATTTCGGAGCAAAGGCAGAAATCCAAGTGGTTGCAGGAAAGAATGATACATGTGAATTTGTCGCAAATGACGGGAGAGGCAGTTCTAAAGTCTCTAAGTGTTGACCATGAATTTATGCAGAGTGCTCATAAAGCACTGTGCATCATGGATATTCCTAATTCGCCGCCGTATCTCGCCATTTCGTCCGACTTGCTTCAAGAAGCGACGGCTTTTGCCAATGAAATTCGTTCTCGATTTACGATTTTGGACTTCTATCGAGACCAGGGCATTTCGTATGAAGGTATATTCGTATGAAATTTCAACTTGAAAACGGTGGAATCACCTTGAAACAATTGAAACATAGCGTTTAATCATATTTACATCCCACAACAAAATGGTACTATAAAACAATGACAATGGCACTAGAAACTGTAAGGTAAATCTTATATGAGATGTTTCCATTATATATAACTTCAGGTAACTAGTCGTAATGAACTATGGGTTCAATCCGAATGCATCATGTAAATAGCTTACCGTACGTTTATTCTATCGATGAAGCCGCAAGAATGAATGTGAATTTAGGGGCATGGTTAATCCATTGCCCATCATTTTGGCTCTCAGCATCCAATTAATATAATTTATTATTCATTTCTTAAAGATTAAGCGGCTTTAATCACAGAAAGGAGATGGCTGGCATGGTCGATATGGCGAATGCATGGCCCAATTACGGAGTCGGCTTCCTTTGGCTGATTGTCTTCGTGATTTTCGTCATTGGGAAATATCCTCATCAAAAAGGCGGTGATCATAAGTGAACTGGACACGAAATATACGTACTCGGGCATCGGAACAATTGACTTGGGATAAATTATTGCCTTCAGAACAACCTGTCTATGTTTCTTCTCTTGTCTATAGTTTTGGTGTACTCACGCTGAGCAGTTTGGTTGTTGTGATTGCTTCCGGCATTATCATGGCGGCGGAAGGACCAACGTGGTATCAAGTTTCCGGCGTAGGCGATTATTTTCGGTCGATTCACTTCTGGAGTGTGCAGGCATTTTTCTTCTTTATGACGATGCATTTGGTCGTGCAATTTTTCATGGGATCGTGGCGTGAAGGACGCAGCTTCACGTGGGTGCTTGGTGCGTTGTCGTTTGGCCTATCTGTCATTACCGCTTTCACAGGCTACTTATCGCGCGGAGATTTTTTCTCGCAGTGGAATCAAGTGCAAAGTAAAGATGCCTTCAATGGTGCCGGTATGGACGGGTTTTTCAATGCCTTGAACAATGGTCAAATCTATGGCTTGCATATTGTTGTGCTACCGGCGATTCTCTTGGTGCTGGTAGGCTGGCATCTTGTGGCCGTGCGCAAAATGGGTGTTGTACCTCCCTATCGTGCACGTGTAGGAAAAGATGGTGAGCAAAAATGAGGAAATTCAATCGTGATTCTTTACGATTCCCCGTCAAGGAATTTGACCTTATCAAAGAGGGCTTTGTCAGTCTTTTGGTCGTAGCCGTGCTGGTTCTGGTGGTCGCAGCGATTTGGAAAGCACCGTACCGACCAGCAATAACGAACCAACAGATCGCCTTGAGTCAGCCTGTAGTCGTTGAACAAACAGCTTTGGGAGATCTCGACGGATCTGGTTCCATTGCATCCTATGGACCGCCTTACAACAACGGGTGGAAAGGCACTGCGCAAAGCATCCAATCCGTTTTCGGGTTTTCGCCGCAGACTTGGTGGGGCATTCCGTACCCAGTACAAACAGCGCAAGCTGATGTGATTCAACCGCTGACCATGCTTGCCACAGCAAGTCATGACACAGCACTGAGTACGGCTATTCATACCTATCAAACAGCGTCAGCGACACAGCAAGAGACCTGGGATCAGAACTTGCAAAATGCGTTAAACAACGCGCAAGTGGTCAATGGTTCCGTGGTCGTAAAACCTGGCAATTACGGCCCGGTGCAGGTCTTGATGCAAGACGAACTCAGCCTGGCGCGTTCTGGTTTACTGTCTGGTGCCTTGGATCGGCAAACCAACAATGGAGTTTATCGCTGGAATGTGCAAGATGATCTGCTGTTCTTGCAGGGATCTGCTCTTCATACCATAGCCAATAACATCGACATGTCCGGCGAACAATGGGGTATCAACCACGACGAAACAGCCATGCCCGGACCTTGGTGGTTGACACCATACACCTTTTTCTATCAGATTCCACCGTGGAATACATCCTCGTCAGGAGATGAAATGGCTGCTTACACGGTCGCAATCCTGTTTGCCATTTTGATCTTTGTTCCGTTTATACCGGGGCTTAATCGTGTGCCAAGGCTATTGCCTGTGCACCGGGTGATTTGGAAGGATTGGTACCGCGAGCTTGAGAACAATAAGACATGTGCGACATGTCCTCTTCAAGCAGAGTGCAATAAAGAATTCCGTGGTGTGCGAGAGCCGGCTTCTCCTGGTGTCGTGCCAAACTGTTATAGTAAAGACAATAAATAAAATGACAGGAGGTAAAGGTAATGCTAAAAGGAATCCGCTTATGGGTATTGTGGATTGCCGCGTTGGCGGTAGGAATTTATGGTACGGGGCTTGTCTATACGGGAACGATTGAACACCAGTATGGTCAATTGATACCAGGAATACCGATCCTTTTACTAGGCATTTGGGTGACCGGAAATATCTTGGCGTCTGCTAAACAGGCTTATCGCAGGCAGCGTTCATCATAAAGCAAATTTAAGACAAGTTACAAAAACCCTGCTGCTGTGTGGCAGGGTTTTTGTGTTATCATAAACAAGTAAGTTTATGGAAGATTATGAGAATGTGGAGGTCTACAATGAATGGATAGGGATATTGATGCCATACTTGTTCAAATGACTCTGGAGGAAAAAGCTGGGTTGTGTTCTGGTCTGGACTTTTGGCATACGAAACCCATAGCGCGCTTGGGCATTCCCTCAATCATGATGACTGATGGACCACACGGGCTGCGCAAACAAAAAGCAGGTTCCGATCACCTTGGCATTTTTGAAAGCGTACCGTCTACGTGCTTTCCCTCCGGTGCCACTATGGCTTGCTCGTGGGACCGTTTTTTGTTGGAAGAGGTGGGAAAAGCCATTGGGGAAGAGTGCCAAGCTGAGAATGTGGCGATCATCCTCGGCCCAGCCGCCAACATAAAGCGTTCTCCTTTATGCGGACGCAATTTTGAGTATTTTTCCGAGGATCCTTATTTATCTTCCGAGATGGCTAAAAGCCATATAAAAGGCGTACAGAGTCAAGGTGTTGGGACCTCGTTAAAACATTTTGCGGTCAACAATCAAGAACACCGCAGATTGTCCATTGACACGCTGGTTGATGAAAGAACGCTGCGGGAAATTTATCTGGCAAGTTTTGAAGATGTCGTTAAGGAAGCGCAACCATGGACCGTCATGTGTGCGTACAATCAGGTCAATGGCAGTTTTTGTTCCGAAAACGACTATCTGTTAAACCGTATACTGCGTGATGATTGGGGTTTTCAAGGATTTGTCGTATCGGATTGGGGAGCTGTTAATGATAGGGAAAAAGGATTAGCGGCGGGACTTGATCTTGAGATGCCCGGTAATGGAGGGGTGGGCGATAAGGAAATTCTTGACGCTGTAATGAGCGGACGCTTGCCGGTGTCAATTTTGGACGAAGCGGTTAAACGACTCTTGACGATTGTTTTTCGCGCTGTCGATGCACACAAAGATGGCGCCCAGTATGAGCGTACAGCGCACCACGCACTGGCACGGAAAGTAGCGCGCGAGAGCATGGTCTTATTGAAAAATGACGGCGGCGTTTTGCCGCTGTCACCTTCACAAAAAATTGCCGTTATCGGTGATTTTGCGAAAAGCCCGCGCTATCAAGGGGGCGGCAGTTCACATATCGAGCCCACTTTTTTGGCGGATGCGTGGAGTGCTCTATCCTCGATGGTTGATGCCGATCACGCGTTACTGTTTGCGCAAGGTTACTTGCAAAACAGCGATGAAGGCAATGATCAACTGATAACAGAGGCACAGAACGTGGCAAGGCAAGCAGAGGTTGCTTTGCTGTTCGTGGGATTGCCTGACCGGTATGAATCAGAAGGTTATGATCGCGAACATATGGCTCTGCCCGCTCAGCATACCCGGCTGATTGAAGCCGTGAGTGAGGTGCAACCACACGTCGTTGTGGTATTGCACAACGGGTCACCTGTAGAAATGCCTTGGATCGATCAGGTACAAGGGGTGCTCGAAGCATACCTGGGGGGGCAAGCTGGAGGAGAAGCGGTTGCTGACCTGATCTTTGGATCATACAGTCCATGTGGAAAACTGGCCGAGACGTTTCCCAAACGATTGTGTGACAATCCTTCATATTTAAATTTTCCCGGTGAAGG
>JAKACU010000060.1 GCA_021821185.1 Bacillota bacterium | reverse complement strand
CGGAGGTTTTTGCACTGGTAGAGATGTGGACGCCTTCGCGATTTAATGTCCAGACACGTACTGATACGGGAGAACTCCTTGTTTACAATAGCTATACGGGTGCCATCTTGGCGTTTTCTTCCGAGGAGATAGATAGTATTTTATCGATCCTAAAAGAGGGACTCGGCGAAGATGCACCGCCTAACATGACTACTGTTGTGACAACCTTAGTTGACGCTGGAATTCTCATTGCTTCGAACATCGATGAAGACAAGCGAGCTCGCTTTTTGCATCAATCACAACATCGAACAGATCAGCTGCATTTGGTTGTCATGCCGACAGAAGCGTGTAACTTTGGATGCGAATATTGTTATCAGTCTTTTTCCCATGGAACCATGAATGATCAAGTGATCACGGGACTGCAAAAATTTGTGCAAAATAAGGCTCGGTTTTTGCAAAGTGCTTCAATCAGTTGGTTTGGTGGGGAACCTTTGCTTGCCATGGATGTTATTGGCGAACTTTCAAGATCTTTTTTAGCCTCATTTAATTCTTATGGTATAGATTATAGCGCAGATATGGCGACGAACGGTTTTCATTTAACAAAAGATAAGTTTTTGCAATTATTACAGTGGCATATTCGGCGTTTTATGATTACGGTGGATGGTCCAGCTACGGTACACGATAAGAAACGAGGACTCCGTGGTGGTGGGCCTACGTTTGAACGAATTCTACATAATTTGAAAGACATTCAATCTAGTAAGGAATCTTTTGAAATTTCGATTCGTGTCAATTTTGATCAAGAATCGCTTCCATTTGTTCCTGAGTTGCTCTCCATTTTGGCGAATGAATTTGCGGGGGATGCCCGTTTTCAATTGCTCATTAGACCTGTGGGACGATGGGGCGGGAAACATGATGATCAACTGCCAGTTTGCGATCATCAAACAGCCAATAAGGCAATTTGGGAATTCACGCAGATGGGTCTTGACAAAGGATTACCTATGTCTTCGATTGTGGAAAATTCGATGTTGCCTGGTGGAGCGGTGTGTTACGCGGCTAAGCCTAACTCCTTGGTCGTGGGATCGACGGGTCAACTCTATAAATGTACCTGTGCTCTTGAAGAAGAGGTAAATAAGGTGGGAACCTTGTACGATGATGGATCGGTCAATGTAGATTATGACCGTTTAGCATTATGGACTACGTCGGGTGATGACACGGACAGCGTGTGTCGTTCATGTTACTATCGTCCGGTATGCCAAGGCAACCATTGTCCCCTGTTTCGGGCAAGGACAGGTGAACGACCGTGCCCATTTGAAAAGAGGAAAATTCATAGGGCACTTAATATGATTTGGAAAAATAGTATTTCTCTAAGGAGGTGATCATGATGCAAGTGATTCGTAAGCCAATTGCTCCCGCAGGCAGCACGACTGCGGGACAGCTTGTAAAGTCTGTACCGGGCAATTTGAATGGTAGTAAATAAGATCTTTGAGAAACCAGCCTACGTATCCGATACCTGCATGTAGGCTGGTTTTTCTGTGGGTCATTGTCTGTGGAAATGAGGGATTATCATGTATCCAGAACGTATCGTTTGCCTAGCAGCTGAGATGCCCGAAATTCTACACGCGTTGGGCGTGCTCGATCGCGTGGTAGGGATATCGGCTTATACGACGAGGCCTCAAGAGGCACTACAAATACCACCGGTTTCAGGTTTTCAATATGGTAGTGTTAATCGCATTTTAGACGTGGCTCCTGATCTTGCTATTGTCACGTCCTTGGTACAAACGGAAATAGCTACAGCATTACTTCAAGCGGGAGTTACGGTATTGCACGTCAATCCCCATCGTCTTAACGATATGTTTTCTACGATTTTGTTGCTCGGTAACCTAGTCGGTGAATCAGAAAAGGCAGAGAAATACTGTTCATCGCTTCAATATGATATCGAAACAATTCGGCAAGAAGCGGCGTCCATGAAAGGGCGGCCAAAGGTTTACTTTGAAGAATGGATGGATCCGATGATCGTGGGTACGGGATGGGTGAGTGATCTCATCGAAATCGCAGGCGGTCAAGATGTTTTTCGTGAAATCTCTGTGAAAAATCGCAGGGCGTCTGATCGTGTTGTTGAGAAGCAACAGGTGATCGACGCAGACCCGGATCTTATCTTGGCATCGTGGTGTGGTAAACCGGTGGTCGTCCAAGATATCGTGTCTCGTGATGGCTTTATAGAGATTAACGCCGTTAAAAATGGGGCAGTTTTTGAGGCTTCCGGTGAGATTCTCCAATGCGGTCCTATGTTGGTTGATAGTTTAAGAACGCTGCAAAGCATCATCAAGGATATTGCGTAAAATTACGCATGGAATTTGTATCCCAGCTCGTTTAGGTACTTTGTTCTATTGCTAGAGTATCACCTCTGTGAGAGAATGACATAGATTAAGGGGGGATGGGTTCGATATCGAATGGATCTCGTGGAGGTGACATGACTCGCAGGCAAATGATAAAGCGCCGGGACTGTTAGATGTAGTTCGTGAGACAGTTGACGCGGAGAAGGTTGGCGAACGATTCGGCGGATGCCTTCCGGTGTGATATCCGCACCGATAGGATGTGCTTGAAAATCGCAGGGTGACTTGCGTGACAAAAGCTCATCAGGATTATGGAGAAGTTATGTGAATTGCAAAGGGGTTTTTGTGATGTGTGGAATCGTTGGATATATTGGACATCGTCAAGCTCAAGACGTTTTGCTATCCGGCTTAAACAAGTTGGAGTATCGTGGCTATGATTCAGCTGGTATCGCTATTTATGATAAAGGTGCATTAACGATTGAAAAAACGGTTGGGCGATTAAAAAATCTAGTTGATCAAGTGAGTGATACTCCACTTCGCGGATCACAAGGCATTGGCCATACTCGCTGGGCCACACATGGTCGTCCTTCGACAGAAAATGCGCATCCTCATGCGGATTGTTCTGGAGATTTTGTCGTCGTTCATAACGGCATTATTGAAAACTACATGACACTTCGTGATAACCTTACTAAGGCTGGACACGTGTTTCAGTCAGAAACGGATACGGAAGTTATAGCCCATCTTCTTGAAGACAGGTGGACAGGGGATCTCTTTTCAACAGTCGTCGAAATTCTGAAAGAAGTTCGGGGAGCGTATGCATTGGCTGTCATGGCTAAGCAGGCTCCAGGCCAATTGATTGCCGTTCGTAAACACTCTCCATTGGTCATAGGTCTAGGCCAAGAAGAAAATTTCCTTGCCTCAGACATTCCAGCGATTTTAGAGTATACACGTAATGTTTATATTCTGGATGAGGGGGAAATGGCTGTTGTAACGGCTGATTCAGTGACATGCTATGATCTGTCTGGTCAATCTCATGCTAAGGACGTTTTCCATGTAACTTGGGATGCAGTAGCCGCTGAAAAGGGGGGCTACGATCACTACATGCTCAAGGAAATTCATGAACAACCGCGAGCATTGCGTGATACATTGCGAGGAAGAATTTCAGCTGACGGTTTACGGGCCACGTTACCAGAGCTGCAATGGACGCAAGAAGAAATTGAAAATATCGATCGTATTCATATCGTGGCTTGTGGCACAGCCTATAATGCCGGTCTGGTCGGTAAGGTTGCTATTGAAAATTTGACAAGAATTCCAGTTGACGTTGAGATTGCATCAGAGTATCGCTATCGTGATCCCATTGTCACAAATCACACACTGATTATTGTATTGTCCCAATCTGGCGAGACTGCAGATACTTTAGCGGCCTTACGCAACGCTAAAGCGAATGGCAATCGTGTTCTTGCCATCACGAATGTCGTGGGAAGCTCTGTAGCACGTGAGGCGAGCGACGTTATTATTACCATGGCTGGACCAGAAATTTCCGTAGCTTCAACCAAGGCTTACACGACGCAATTAGCGGCTCTATACCTCTTTGGATGCTATTTGGCGCAAGCGCGTCGTACGGCGGATGAATCTGTGATTGCGCAGACGATAGCTGCATTGCAAGAACTCCCTCAAAAGTTGGAGGGAGTATTGGATACGGCACCCATGATCGAGAAAATTGCGCGTGAATTTTCAACGTGGGATGATGCATTTTTCTTGGGGCGTGGATTGGATTACTCCGTGGCTTTGGAAGGTGCTCTTAAGTATAAAGAAATTTCTTATATTCATGCTGAAGCTTATCCGTCTGGTGAACTTAAGCACGGAACACTTGCTCTGATTGTCGAACAAGTGCCGGTGATTGCGCTTTTGACTCAGGAGAATTTGTATGACAAATCGATCAGTAACATCAAGGAAGTCAAAGCAAGAGGAGCTCATGTGGTAGCCGTCACTTGGGCCGGGGATGAAGAGACGGCCAAATCGGTCGATCAAGTACTCTACATTCCGCGTACAATCAATTTCTTGGCCTCCATTATGTTGGTTGTACCATTGCAATTGCTTGCCTATTATGCCTCTGTTGCGCGCGGCAATGATGTCGACAAACCGCGTAACCTTGCTAAAAGCGTGACGGTAGAGTAATTCAGGCATGACTACAGCACGGGTGGATTCGGGTCAAAAGCCTGGATTCGCCCGTGTTTTTTTATGCCTGAGAGCGACGAGTGGGGGGAAAAGGGCTTGAGGGTGAAGGGGAGAGGGATGTAGGGAAGAATTTGATTTTTCGGCTATATAGTAGGGATGCAGAATTTTGATTCGAGAAGTCATGTGTTGGATTTGAATTTGGGTAATGGGATGACGGTGAACCGCAGGGATGTTCAGGGGGAATCAGCAAGCCATGGCGGGCTTGATAGCCAGTTCACTCAGCTTAGGGAAGTGGTGAGATATTCTGATGGGTCAATGGCATAACGCTCCATGGAGAATGGGCACGCGGGTGAAAAGGCGTGACCAGGATGGCGTTATTGGGAACCCCTTGTGTGCTCGGTCATGAGGCGACTGATAAATAAATTGCGCTATTTCAGAACTCGCCTGCATAGTTTCACGGAAGACCAGAGTTCAGGTGTAAAGCAGGAGACATTGCCAGAACCGTTCTATATATAAAATCGTGTGGCACTGCAAAATTACTCACGCCTATGCTAATCTATAATTCAGACATAATTTGTCGAAAATTGTCTGTTTATGGGGTGAGGAGTATGGAAACAGCATCTAAGTGGCAAGATTTTCTAAAATATCTACGATTGTTTGGTGGATTATTATTCGCCGAGATTGTTCTTGAGATGTTCGGTTATCAGTATGTGGGAAAGGTATTGTTTGGTGGGGTATGGGTATCCGACACGCAGATTGAGCATGCTGTGCACCTGATATGGCTATTGGTTATTACCACACCGTTGATTTTTGCATTATTTATTCGACAACTACGCAAAGAAACAGCATATTCCAAGCAAATATGGAACCTTGCACATTATGACGAATTAACGGGGATATGCAACAGGCGACATTTGATGAAAGTGCTCAATGCCGTGATTACCAAAGCTCAAAATTCCCAACATAGATTTGCAGTCCTCTTCATCGACCTGGACCGATTTAAGAATATCAATGATTCTTTAGGTCATGAAATTGGGGATGAAATCTTAAAAATCGTGTCTCAAAGAATTTTGAAGAGCCTACGGAGCGATGACGTAGTTGCCAGGTTTGGCGGCGACGAATTTGTTGTAGTGATGCCAACAATAGTCGAAACCAGTGATGCGATTCAAGTCGCTGAACGCATTCTTAAACATGTTCAAGAAAAGGTTGTCTGTGATGGATACGAGTTCTTCTTGACCGCCACCATCGGAATTGCCGTGTACCCAACCAGTGGGGATTCCGTCACTTTGATGTTAAAGAATGCAGATGTAGCCATGTACGAAGCGAAACGATTAGGGAAGAATCGCTGGTATCTTCACCTGCCCTCCATTCAAGATCAGATGTATTCACGATTCCAATTGGAAAACGACTTACGCAAGGCAATAATGAGTAAGCAGGATCTTTATCTGGAATATCAACCCCAAGTCAACGTGCAGAGTGGTTTGGTTGTAGGCACTGAGGCACTCCTTCGATGGAAGCATCCCGCTTTTGGCATTATTCCCCCGATGGAATTCATCCCGATTGCTGAAGAGACAGGGCTTATTGTGGATTTAGGAAAATTTGTTCTACAAATGGTATGTGATCAGATTACAGACTGGTGCATGCAGGGCAAGAATATCGTTCCAGTGGGAGTCAATGTATCACAAATCGAACTTTCTGAACCAAATTTCACGGATCATCTCATCTCGACTCTTGAGGCATACGGCATCCCGCCATCCTTTATCTGTGTCGAGATCACGGAAACGACCTTGATGAAAAATGCGGAGCATGCCAGAGACATTTTGAAAACGCTGAAGAATTATGGTATCCGCATCATGATAGACGATTTTGGGCAAGGATACAATTCGTTAGGAGTACTTCGGCAATTGCCCGTAGACGTGATGAAGATTGACTGTGTTTTTGTGAGGGATATTCACACAAATATTGCTGACATGTCAATTTTCTCAGCATTAGTAGCAGTAGCGCATGCCAATGACCTGAGCGTTATCGCAGAAGGTGTAGAGCACGATGAGCAACTTACCATATTGCAACACGAACAGTGTGATGAATATCAAGGGTATCTTTTCAGCCCGCCCGTTTTAGCAGAGGAACTTGTGAGTAGATTCTTATAGGATTCGTATTTGGAAGAGTGTAGTAGTCCAATGGATGGGGTGAAGTATACCTTCAAACCATGCTATGAAAAGATTGTGCAGGGAATTCAAGGCTTCATGTACAATATTTATGTTTGACATTCAAAAGCTATCGCAAATTTCTAAACACATATCATAAGCATCATTCGCCCACAAAAAATATAGAATGGGCGGCAATCACATGGAACTTAAATTCGTCTTGAATAAACTTTTCCAAATGAAAACCCATCGTGAACAAGCCCAAAATGTTGAATGTTTGTTGCCCAGGGAGAGAACTGTGGTTTCGTGGTTAGACTATGGTCAGAAATGGTACATGGTACGATTTGTGTTCGCGAAGGAGAGGTGATTGTTATCTCCGCAAAACGAGATTCTTCTTCAGCAAAATAAGTTCTACTCTGAGTTAAATAAGTTGTTCCCTACAGCACGGGTGGATTCGGGTCAAAAGCCTGGATTCGCCTGTGTTTTTTTAGTGCGGGGGAAAGGAGCAAGGCAAGAACGGGTACAACAGCAAGCCACCTCTTATGGCAAACATCGTGGTACCATAGCATAATCCTTCATCAAAAGGCATGGCAATGGGGATTTGAGACGCGAGAACCGTTAGCATAGTGCCTTTGTCACAGGTGCTATTGTCTGTCTTCGATTTTCGACATGAGTGTCGAAGTGATCAGATGTCTAATGGTTATTATCCGCACATAGAGCTAAATTTGGGCATTAGAAGTCATGGAGCGGATTTGAAATAGGGAATGAGAACGGTAGATTCTATGGTCAGGGGTGGATTATACGTCCATAAAGCGTCAAAATGGGAGACGAGGTGACGTTTTGTGACAGGTTTAAACGGAGAACGACAGCTTCAACTACAATATGGCACTCAAAATCGAGCGCAAGGTTTCTATGACAACCAAATGCTCGAAAAGTTGAATCCAGCGATGGTGGATTTTATTGCGAAGCAACAAATGGCATCCTTGAAAATCCCCATATCGGCTTACTGTTCATTGACTTTTTTGATCACTGTGTCGGATTGCATGTCAATGGAACGATAATGATTGAACAAGAAGTGGATGGCGTGTCCGATTCACGAGCGGAACGGTGGGTTCGTATCACGGTCGAGGAAGCATATATTCACTGCTCCAAACACATTCCTTTGTTAAAGCGACTTGATAAAGATATGCACTGGGGAATCGACGATGTGCAATTTAAAGGCGGGGATTACTTCAAAGCAAAGGCATCAAAACAGTCCACGTAGGATTGAACCCATAGGGTGCTTCGATTATAGGGCAGTTCCCAAAATGTTGCACAATGTTCTGGGAATGTGAGGGAGGAGACTTCTTCTCTGTCGTGACTATATGGTAGGCTTAATACAGGAATAGCATCGAAAGAAGGGAACGAATGCATCTATGATTCAGTTCTATCCAACCACCAGAAATCGAGGAAAACGACTCTTTATGAAGGTTCCTGAAATCACGATTTACTTCTGGATTGTAAAACTACTGACAACCGCCATGGGTGAATCAACGTCTGATTATCTTGTTTATCACATCAATCCATATGTTGCGGTCATTCTGGGTTTCATCGGCTTCGTGATCGCGTTTATCCTACAGTTTGGCGTTAAGAAATACGTAGCATGGATTTACTGGCTATTTGTCGTCATGGTTGCCATTTTCGGTACTATGGTTGCTGACGTGACACACATTGTCTTGGGAATACCGTATTACGCCTCAACCATCACTTTTGCCATCATTCTGACCGTGGTGTTTACGACCTGGTACAAAGTGGAGAAGACGTTATCCATTCATAGTATTTATACTCGCCGTCGTGAGATGTTCTACTGGGCGGCTGTGCTGTCAACGTTTGCGATGGGAACCGCCACTGGGGACATGACGGCAATGACGTTACATCTGGGTTACTTGGCTTCAGGAATTCTGTTTATTGTTTTGTTCCTGCTCCCAGGAGTCGGCTACGCTCTGTTCCGACTAAATCCGATTTTTGCATTCTGGTTTTCCTACGTTATGACAAGACCACTTGGAGCCTCTTTCGCGGATTGGTTTGGAAAGCCAAAGAACATCACGGGATTAGGTTATGGTGATGGGATTGTTGTGGGAGTATTGACTGTGCTTATCGTCGTCTTTGTAGGCTATTTGACGGTGAGTAAAAGGGATGTTCAGCGTGAGAGGGCAAGACGCGGATACGGGAATGAGTTTGGTCGTTCGTAAGTTGTGACCGCGAAGAGATCGGAATTAGGTTGCGTTGGAGTGGGTACAGTCAGGGAGAAAGCATTGGAGAATCGGATTCTGGGAGATGATTGTTATGAAAGATTGTTGTCAAATTCCTGAAAAACAGTTGCAAGCTTACATGATTTGTCCTGTGTGTCATCAAAGCGGGAATGCAAACTGCGATGTCGTTTATTTCTCCAATGTGCAGATAAAGGCGAATCGCTGTGGCTGTGAGGTGAACAACCCACAAGGAAGTTGCTGTTTGGGGAATGTTATGACATTTGTACATGGTTTGAATCAGTTACAAGTTTAACTCTCCTGATGTGTCATGGCTGATACCTCCATATTAGGGATTTATGGATAAGTCGAGACTACTTCCGTTTCCTTTCTTCCCGTTCCCCGCCTTTTGTCGGATGCACAAGGAACTGCTCCATTATATCTGGTGGCAAACGATGGGCTTCGGATAATGGTATGCCATTAGATCTGTACTAATCGACCAATTTCCTGACTTTCACTTTTGGAGAGTTTGGGTCAGTGGGACAACGAATACGCCGTCTGGGAAGTTATCATCCCAGTCCCAGTCATTATTACCCATAACTTATCACTGCTCCGTGCTCGTAAATATTGCTTCCCTCCGTGCTACGCATTGTGGGGGTACCACGATCCACGTATTACTATCAGCAATCCCATGAACCGTAGCCGCATACGAGCGCAGCGTCGCCTGCGCTCGAAACATCCGCGAAAACTGGCCAGAAATCGGGTGATTACGGCCCTAAATCAAGTGTGGGAGGTGGATCTCAAATACAGGTATGTGGCTGGCGAAGATCGGTTCTTCTTCATGTTGAAACCATCGGATTTTGAAAGGTCGGTTACAAGCCCGACACACGGAGATATGACTTTAGATGTAGCCGCTCAAAGGTTTGTGTGGCATGCAAATCACCATATAGCCCAAATAACGTCACTTCGTGAACGTAAAGGTTGGTAAATGTTTTATATTCCACAACGGGGCCGGAATCTCCAATAGCGAGTCTATGAATATTGGTAAAATATGTGTAGACATTCAGTGGAATTGTGGGATGGAGATGTATTGATGAAATGGGTAGTGGTCATAACTGTCGGCACGACCCATTTTGGGAAAGCAACATTCGCAAAAAAGTTAGAGCAACAGTTACCTAACTCAGTCGTGATCGATTGTAACAATCGAGCCGAATTCATCAACGCTCACTATAAAGCCTTGCTACCGAAACAAGGGGCTAACACCATAAAGAACGTCCTAACACGAGCCCTCATTGATTACGCCATTAATGAAACTGACTTGCATGTCATCCAGTGCAATGCAAATCGTACCCAGAGAGGTCGTTTGGATTTGCTGGAGCGTTTTCATCAGAAGGGATTTATCAGTGTACTCATACACTTTGAAATTCCGGACGGTATTCTTCGCGAAAGTCCTTGATATGCAACGGAATGATTCCAATGCCTCAGCTCCGACGCCAAGCGAAGCGCATCACTTGTTTAGCATTTGGGATAGTGCTGAAGTCGAATCTGTAATCCAAGAGATTGTAAAAATCGCTCAAGGCTGACAGGGTGCTTTTGCAGAATCCGAACCGTGGTTGCATAAACATTCGGTGCCATCAAGCGGTGCTTATTCAGCTCTTGGGCAGGTATGTTGAATAGAGGACGACTTAATCAGAACGGCGAATCGTTAACATATCGTGAGCTCGTTGCGGATCGTTCATCAATGCCATCTTGTATTCCAACATCCAGTTAAGTGTTTCAAGGATCTGATCCAATTCGTCCTTCTTACGTTCGACCTCACTCATCTTTTGGCGAATCCATTCAATGTAGCAGTATCATTTTAGTTGAGCCAGTAAACTCGTAAATCTGGACACAATGATAAAAAAAGAAGGCAGGAATCCAGATGCGAGTGTATGACAAAGAATTCAAAGA
>JAKACU010000059.1 GCA_021821185.1 Bacillota bacterium | reverse complement strand
TAGCCACAATCTTTTGCATCGGCGCATCGAACCTTCGCCTGCATGCAACCACCTCCTTTTATTTATTGAAACGTTTCGATTTCACAAGTAGAATACACCACGATGTAAACGGTGTCAATCAATTTTATATTGTGTATTGAGACAAGGATTCTATGGTAATACGACGCTGTTCAATTCGACACGTTCAACATCATTAAGATTGATTCGGACGATTGGTGCACATAAAAGTATACTAGAAGATGACATGGGCACGTAAATACGTCAAGCCGCTTCCCCTCAGGGAAAGCGGCTTGTACGACTCTCGTCTATAGGTTGTATTACGTGAATTTACGCACAATGCTAAGCAACGCTAATCTAATCAGACAGTTCTTTTAACCTATGACGCTGCACTAAAACTTCGATTAACGTACATATTATTTTGTAATCCTCTTCCTCGAGGCGACTCACTCGATGCGCCATCATGAGGTAAGGTTGCGCATCTTCACGCATGAAAAAACTCTTGAGATAGCTTGGTAATTCGGAAATACCACCGTATGCGGTTTCATCCGGTAAATTTGTAATCTCTGCCCCATCACAAAAATATCCAATTGGTACGCCAAGCGCTTCAGCTAGACGAATGGCATATTCTAACGATGGTTGTCTTTGCCCTCTTTCAAGAGAGCTAATATGAGGTGTAGAAATACCCGTACGATAAGCCACTTCTTGTTGTGTAAGGTTTCTACGGTGACGCAAGAGACGAATTTTCCTCCCTAATTGATCATTCACTCGACATCAACCCCTTACTTATATCCCATTTATAATTACTACCATATTTTACTACACGTTTGTGTAATCTGTAAATATACTGAACTTAAAGTTTTGTAAATATTTTTGTTTCTAATACATTAGATATGCTCAGTGGCTATTTTTAAAAATACCCTAAGGAACTGTCTGTTTAGAGATCAGTTCCTCAGTATAACTCTGTAAGTACTCTGAAAAGACTAGTTTTTTTACCCGATTGGGTGCATAGTTCTTCTGTGTGCCTCAAAAGTGGTTAACATCGTGTAGCCCGCTTCGCGAACATACACCATGGCTTGGTCATAATCAGCGCCGACATCTTCTGGACGATGCGCATCAGAATTGATGACAATAGGTACGTCCTGTGCACGACAGGCCTTGAGTAAGCCCATAGCAGGGTACATCTTGCCAACAGGTTTACGCAACCCCGCCGTGGAAACTTCAACCACTTGGTGATGTTGAGCAAATAATGTTGCAAGTCGCTGATACCACTCTTCTAGAAATAGCGGATCAGCAGGCTCGTGACCGAAGACTTTAATTACATCCGCGTGTCCAACAAAGTCAAATAACTCACTTTGTACCATTTGCGAAAGAATCGAAAAATATTCATCATACGTCCTTAACACATCACGATTATCCCACTGTGCCTTCATTTCGGCAAGATCAAAACCAAAGCCTCCAAGCCAGTGAACAGAACCAATCACATAATCAAAAGGGAAACTCGCGATGAAAGCACGCAGTTCATCATCAATGCCTGGTACATAATCCAATTCAACACCGAATTTCACAGAAATACCCTGCCGTCTTGCTTCTTGCACCATCGCAAAGTACTCATTCAGGTCCTCAGTCCTGCGTTCTCTTACCCACGGATTGTCAAGGAGATGTGCCGTTTGTTTAAAACGATAGGCATGCTCGGATACACCATATTCTTCGATACCGCGCTCTTTAGCTACGTTAAGAAACTCCTTAAGCCAAGTAACGGTATAAGGGCCTCGCTCCGTATGTGTATGATAATCTGTTAACAGAATAGTTCCCTCCTCCATCTCAATCCCAATATCTATAGTACACGAAATTGTCAAATTTGACATCCAAATGCACAAAAACGCAGGAGCAAAAGCCCCTGCGCATCGACTCATAGTACTTATAATTGCGCTCGAGCTAACAAACGCTGATGTTCTTTCATTAGACAACGGTTCGATATCACGAGTAACCCTGCGTCTTTGCCTTGTTGTTCCGCTTGTTCATGCGTTATCCCCGATTGGAGCCACACCGCTTTAGCACCGATCGCTATCGCTTCTTCAATAATTTGCGGCACCTCGTCAGCTGGTCGAAAAACATCGACAATGTCAATAGGTTCAACAACATCTCGCAAACAATCTTCACATTTTCTACCTAATACCGTACGCGCATTGGGGTTCACAGGTACAATTTCATACCCTTGCGATTGCAAGTACGATGCCACAGAATAACTTGCCTTGTGTGGGTCTGCCGATAAACCGACGACGGCTACGGTTTTACATGAAGCCAAAAAATCCGCAAGATCTTTGTCATTGATGGATCCCATCGAATCACCATCCCTCACCATAGACATTTCACTCCATAGCGTCCCTTTTTGGTGCGAAATACATACACATAGCGTGGAAACTGCTTTGTGGGAGTGAATCCTTCTTCCCGGATCCGCGTAGCTAGGCACCCTGCCTGAAACTCGCTGTTATACAGTTTGCCACTGTACACCCAGGCCATGATCACACCCCCCAAAGTACCTCACCGTCATCATGCCTCTATCTTCGGCAAGGAAATTGTAAATATTGTTCCTACGTCTACTTCGCTGTACACATCAATTTTTCCTCGGTGTGCATGAATGAGATTGTTAGCAATCGACAATCCGAGTCCAGTGCCCCCTTTAGCTCTTGTCCGTGCCTTATCCACTTTATAAAAACGTTCAAAAACATAGGGCAAGTCATCTTTACCAATACCATGTCCCGTATCGGCAACAGCCATAAGAACTGTGGAGGATTCTTCACGTAATGACAGGGTTACGCCGCCTTTTGTGGTGTGGCGAAAGGCGTTGTCAATCAAATTCGTTAAAACCTGTTCCAATCTATCCTGGTCCCCACGAATCAAAACATGAGGCACCTGTGCGTCAACATGCATATACAATCCACGTTCATGAAACAATCCCTGAAATTTCCGAGCAACACGTTCTATGACAAGTCCTGCATCGAGGACAGCAAAATGCATAGAGAAGTTTCCTGACTCAAGTTGCGCCAAATCCAATAATTCATTCACTAAACGTCGCATGCGCAACGTCTCTTCATAAATGATATTCGTCAATTCAGCCCGTTCTGCAGGATCCGTACCAAAGTCATCAAGCAGCGCTTCGGTATACCCTTGTAGCATCGATAACGGCGTTCGTAATTCATGTGATACATTGGCCACAAAATCTTTGCGCAAACGCTCCAGGCGTCTTTCTTGCGTAACATCGCGCACGACCGCAAGCGTTCCTCGTAATTGTCCAGAATCATCGGGCTCGTATAAAGGAGTCACTGTGGCAATCATAGTACGATCACCAACTTCAAATTCACGTTGCATCCATTGTCGTCTTTGCAAGGTGTCATGGTGCAATTGACGCAAATCATCAGGCAATTGACCTACATCAAGCACCTCTTCGCTTAGGTAATTTGCTAACCAAGCCCGCGCTGCCGGATTGAGTAAAGTAGCCGTGCCATGCAAATCAGATGCCACGACCGCATCCGTCATCGCCTCCAAAAGACCCGCCACTTCCTCCTTCTCTAACGTCAAAGCACGGACGGATTGTTCCAAATCAGCAGCGACATGATTGAGTGTCTTGCCCAAGCGTCCTACTTCATCTTGGGTTACGACGCGCACGCGCAGATCAAAACGACCTTTGGCCATCTCCTCAGCAACACTATTCATTTCAAGCACCGGATTCGCCAAATTTTTTGATACGACAAATGCTAAACCGGTAGTAAGTAACGTTCCCAAGATGACGGCAAAAATGATTAAACCTGAAATTGAATTTGCGGGGGTACCCACGAACCGCCCTGATTCGGTGATGACGAGTAATGCCGCATCGGCGCCCGTGTCAGGATCTATCTTCTGCGCAATCACAGCAAACAAATTGGTCGATGGATCGGGGTGTCGTAAAAAAGGAGGTGTACCTTGCCCTATATAAGGAGCACCAGCTAGCAGTGAAGCGCGTTCTTTAGGCGATAAACTACTCACCCATCGATTGACCGTCAAGTCTCTTGCAGGTGGTCGAACCAAGTAGTAATGATTGTGAAGTGGTGAACTTACCTGGGTGCCTATTTGCATCATTACTGCGTCCATAGGTTCTTTATTCAGTAATTCATTGACAAGTAATATTTGATTCGTTAATTCACGACGCTGTATTTTGTTTACATATGTGGCAAAAAATTGCTCGAGATACAAGGCAACAATCGCCAGTACCACGAGCACCATCGCAACAATAGTCAACCACAGTTTTAAAACGATGCTGCGACGGATCACTCCGCCACCTCAAACTTATATCCCACACCCCATACGGTATGAATATGTTGTGGAACACGTTCTGACACTCGACCAAGCTTTTCACGCAACCGTTTTACGTGTGTATCTACCGTGCGTTGATCACCAAAAAATTGATAATTCCACACATCGCGCAATAATTCTTCCCGACTAAAGACTTTTTCAGGTCGCTGAGCCAAATACAGTAACAAATCAAACTCTTTCGGCGTCAACGTCACTTCTTGTTCTTCAACGACCACACGCCTAGCATCGACATTGATCGATAGGCCAGGAAAAGACAGAACATGGCCCAGTACGGTTTGCTGACTATCTACAGCAACCGTTCCTGTCCGACGAAGCAACGCCTTGACGCGCATAATGAGTTCACGTGGACTGAAAGGCTTGACCACATAATCATCAGCACCAAGTTCAAATCCATGTACGCGATTACTTTCATCACCTGCAGCCGTCAACATAATGATCGGCGTTTCTTTATACTGGCGAATCTCCATACATACATCTCGTCCGTCCATACCCGGCAGCATGAGATCTAATATGATCAGAGCATAATCATTTTGTAATGCTTTTGATAACGCTTCCGTTCCCTCGTCTGCCTCATCAACCAGAAAAGAGTTTCTCTCAAGATACATACGAACCAGTTTTCGAATGCGTTCCTCATCATCCACAACTAGAATACGTTCCATATTGCCTTCCATGGTGCCCCCTCCTAAACCAACAACAGTAGCCTTTTATGTTTGCACGTGTAAAACGTATGCGCGCACCCGGATGTGAAACATAATGACTACATTGTATAGAGTACATTACGTTGATCAAAAAATCCATGATATTGTCATATATAGTTATCGGCGGCGATGAGACCGTTCACGTTTTATCCGTACCGGTAGCTCATGATACCCTTGCAAAGCCAACACTTCGTCGTCATAAAGATAACGCCACTGGCCAGGACGCAAACCACGTAGCGTTAAAGGACCATACTTTGTCCTGGTGAGATCAAGACAAGGGTGCCCAATCAACTCAAGCATACGTCGAACTTGTCTGTTGCGTCCTTCATGTAAAATTAAAAGCATGCGAGAAGTCATACCATCTGTTCCCAAGAGCTTAACGATAGCAGGCGCCGTCTTGATGCCATCAAGTTCCACGCCTTGCGACAAAAGAAGGATATCTTCTTGTAAGACGCGCCCCTGCACAACAGCTTCATAATGTTTCGTGACTCCAGAACGCGGATGCATAAGCCAGTTGGCTAATTGTCCATCATTGGTTAAAAGTAACAGACCACTTGTGTCGTAATCAAGACGACCAACAGGGTACACGCGTGCAGCCTTTTGGTCAATAAGATCCATGACCGTACGTCGTCCTTGAGGATCATCCGTTGTCGTCATGACACCTGTCGGCTTGTACAACAAAATATAGACAAGGTGTTCAGTTTGATGAACCCTTTGTCCATCAAATTCCACCTTATCTTTACTCGTAACTCGAACCCCTAATTCTGTCACCACACATCCGTTGATCTTGATGCGCCCCGACTGAATCCATTCTTCCGCCTTGCGTCGCGATGCGATACCAGCTTGTGCGAGATATTTTTGCAGACGTATCCCTTGTTTTTCTAAACTATTATCCATGCGTGTTATTTTAACCGTGAAAGAGCCATTGCACAACTACAACTGACGCAATAACGCTAATTAAGTCTGACATCAAACCCACCTTGACTGCATATCTTGCTTGGCGAATGCCTACACTGCCAAAATAAACGGTTAGGACGTACAAGGTGGTATCCGTACTTCCTTGCATCACCGATGCTGCTCGACCAATAAACGAATCAGGACCAAACTGTTTAAACAAATCCGTCACTAGGGCCAGAGATCCGGATCCAGAAATCGGACGCAACAATGCCAAAGGCAGGAGTTCAGGTGAAAAATGGATATGTAACAACAGAGGGCGTAAAGCACCAATCAGTAAATTCAATGCACCAGATGATCGAAAGACTGTGACGGCAACGAGCATAGCTACAAGCTGAGGAATTAGGCTGATGGACGTAGAAAATCCATCTTTAGCACCAGAAACGAACGATTCATAAATAGGTACTTTGCGGGTGACACCCATCACCAAAATGGCAGCCAATGTAAGTGGCAATACCCAGTTGGACACAGTATTGACGATATCCATCATGGCTTACAAGCCGACACATGGTGCTTGTTATCCCGCCGACGAAAAAATCGATCAAGAATCACGGCCGCTAAGGTGGCAAGGAAAGTCGCCACGATGGAGCTTAGTACGATATCAGCTGGCGCTTTAGCGTGATACTGCATGCGCAAGCCGATAATCGTGGCAGGAATAACCGTCAGGCTTGCAGTATTCATGGCAAGCAGTGTACACATCGCATCGGATGCACGCGTTTTGTCAGCATTGAGCGCTTGTAAATCACGCATCGCTTTTAATCCAAGTGGTGTCGCGGCATTACCAAGGCCCAGAATATTGGCACTCATATTCGCAATCAAGGAACCCATCGCTTCATGTTCAACAGGCACCGAAGGATACAACCAATGCGCTAATGGTCGCACAAATCGCGCTAACGCACGAACCAGTCCTGCATCTTCGGCGATCTTCATCATACCCAGCCAAAACGTCATTATGCTAATAAGGCCAAACGATACAACGACGCCATCTTTTGCCCCATCCAGTACGCCCTGCGTAACCGCTTCGATACGACCCGTTGCAGCAGCAACCACAACCCCGGATAAAAATAGAACAAACCATATCCAGTTCATCACATGAATCTCCTCCCCCGAGATCATGATGTTGCTAAGAAAAAAACATTTCCCGTAGCCTGCCAAACCAACCTTTGCCTTTCACCGACGACGCTGTCACAAGATCCGCTTGTCCAATAACATGACCTGCCAATACATACTTGACCTTGCCAGCGGGCTGTCCTACTTGTATCGGTGCTGACAATTTCTTCACTGAGACTGGAACAGCTCGAACCATTGCTTTTTCAGATGGTAAAAGTGGATAAATGACTTGTCCTCGAACGTGTAAAGACACAGAACGCACTTCACCAAATCGCACAGGAGCTGAGACCGACACCGGGATCGCTGTAGCCAAGTTCGATCGATCATAGGCTGTCAGTCCATAGGTTAGCAGATTGGCCGAGTCTACCCAATCTGATGGATCCCGCAACACGATAAGTGCTACTTGATGCCTCTGCCATGTGGCGGATGACGCCAAACAACGTCCTGCCTTTTTGGTATACCCCGTCTTTACCCCATCAGCATTTTTCATCATCCACAACAGCTTATTCTTATTTTTCATCTTACGATCCCATGGTTGGCTAGTCCAGGGAATACTATAGTACTTGGTCTGTACAATTTGATGAAAGGTGTGGTTCTTAAGCGCCGTGGCTGTGATAATCGCCATGTCGTGCGCCGTAGAGTAATGCATAGGGTCGTCCAAGCCATGTGGATTAACGAAGTGGCTATGAACGAGACCAAGGCTTTGTACATCATGATTCATCATTTGGGCAAATTTTGGTACTGAGCCGCCCAAGAATTCGGCGATGGCCGTTGCGGCGTCGTTGCCGCTGCGCATCATCATGCCATATGTCAAGGCAAGCAACGTTTGTCGTTCCCCTTGTGCCAAATAAATCGATGATCCTTCCTGTCGCGCAGCATGATGCGACACGGTTACCATTTGTTGCAACTTTCCAGAGCGAACGGCTATCCATCCGGTGATGATCTTCGTGAGACTTGCGATGCGCATTTTGCGGTCGCCATGAAGTTCATACAACACGCGCCCTGTAGTAACATCAACGAGACAGGCAGCTTCTGCCGACACTGCTGGAACGTGAGTCACGTGTTGTTGCACGGACAATTTTGGGATATGGTGCGCTGCCATGACGGACATTGGTGACACGACAGACACACTCGATATAACGGCACAACACAACACGAAGTATCGCGTGGCTTTGAACATTGTCTGCTTTACTCTATGCTTTGACCTGCCCATGTAGACGCACTCCTTACCTATCCCGAATCCTAATCGAAAAAGAAGCGCCCAAGAGCGCTTATCAAGGTAAACATTGGTTAACCGATAGGGTGAACGTCTGTTTCTACGTGTTTTGAACGATTAGCCATCGCCTCAATGCGATCGATGACCTGTGGTGCAAGATCAATCAATTTGTCATACAATTGATTGCCTGGTTCCGCCGAGACCAATTTGACGCTTCCTTGTCCGACTACCAAAAACCCTGTGGGTTGAATCGATACGCCGCCACCAGCACCGCCACCAAATGGCATATCATCGGTTACAGGTCGTTGGGCCGTGCCAGGAACATTTGACTTGGAGTGTACTTTATACTGCGAACCTCCAGCTGCGAAACCAAAGCCAACGCGACTTATTGGAAGGATAACATTTCCATCCGGCGTTTGGACAGGATCCCCGACAATGGTATTTACATCAACCATTTCCTTCAGGTTTTCCATTGCTGTCTGCATAAGAGATTGAATCGGATGTTCTTGCATAGGCACCCCCCTTTTTATACCGCAAAAAGAGTTTCAAACCTGCAACGATAGTCTTGCCGACGGGCCCCGTGACTATACAAGAAAGGCTCGTGTCAAATGTCTGTTGCGAAAATTGTGGCGTTACCATCAGTTCCGGTATCTCCATGACACGAACAAAACGCGTAAGAATTCCTGTTACCATAGCCTGTATCGTCCAGAAGACACCACAAAGCCACGCGGTCATGGCCGCATCTTCAACCCCAACGTTTGTCATCCACCTCACGTTGCGAACAGAGAATGCATTGATAAAATGGTGCAACGCTGGCCGCAACCATTCAACTTCATCCATAAAGTCATTTATGCGATGAAAATATGATTCAATCCCCGATGCAGACTGTGTAGTGGGTGATGCATCTTGTGATGGTGCGGCGGTCGCCACTACGGATTCCTTTTTCTCCTTAATCGTTTTCTTGATGCGAATAACATACAAATACCGGATTTCTACGTTGGCGACGTGATGACCAAATTGATACGAGATCGATAGGATCATGGTCAAAGGCGCGACACTAAGGAGAAAGAGAACAGCCGCAATCAGCAAAATAACTCCCACCGGCGTTACAAAAAAAGACATCCCGTTCGTCCTCCTGAAGACGGTCTGCCTATAGAATTCCCATGGGAGTTCCTTCTATTCTTGGTTGAGGGATTGTTCAAAGAGGCGCTGCAATTCGTCCATCGAGGCTAGTCCAAAGTGGTCCAAAACATCACGCGTAGTTTCATACAAAAATGGGCGCCCTGGTCCCTGAGCCCGACCAGCTTCACAAATAAGACCGCGTGACATTAAGGTCCCAATCGCGCGTTCACTCTTGACCCCGCGAATGTTTTCAATGTCAAGGCGCGTAATGGGCTGTTTATACGCGATAATAGCCAGTGTTTCAAGGGCTGCTTGCGATAGCGCTGATGGCGGTGGAGCAAGTGCCAAAGACTGCAAATAAGGAAACAACTCAGGCAACGTGATCAACTGCCATGCATCAGCGATGCGCCGCACTTCAAATATACGCCCCTGCGCCTTTTGCTGGGCTAACAGATGCAAGCAGATGGGCTCTACATCATCAAGTGATACATCAAATACGCGGGCAATCTGTCTGTCCGTTAAGCCCTCCGTACCTGCAGCAAAGAGAAGGCCTTCCAAGTAGGGCAATAGATGTTCATGAAAAGGACCGGCCATCGTTGTCTGCACCGTCGTCACTTGTTCTGAAGTTCGATCCATATATCCCCAAACCTTTCTTCTTGTTTACAGATAATGCGATTCAATTTGATTAGTTCTAACACGGCCAAAAATACTGTTACAATCTCTCGCCGCGAAGGACTTTTTAACAGTGACACTAACGTCCTTGGCGCATGTCGCAATTGACTTTCAATTTTCCGCATACGTTGCGGAATTGTTTCTCGATCACGCACTACATCCACGTTGTATTCGATAGCCACACGTTGTAGCGCAGTCGCAAGCGCTTGAAACATACGTGAAAGATCAACATCAGCCAAATGATCGTGAACTTGAAGCAATTCCCGATATGGTGTGAGTGGAATCGGCAAACGCCCCACCGAATCATTGTGTTCTCCTTCATGTTGTTGCAACAACTCGGTAACCTGTTTGATCAAACGGTACTCTAATAACCGCTCTTTTAACTCTGTGGCAGATACAACCAAATCATCCTCATCATATGCATCTTCAAGATGCTCATCAAAAGCATCAATCGATCGCGGTAAAAGGGATCGCGCCTTTATGGCTAGTAGAGTAGCGGCCATGACAATAAAATCACTAGCCACGTCAAGGTGCTGACCCAGAGAGTCTTGCAACAGCTTAAGATACTGATCGGTCACTTTGGCAATAGCAATTTCATGAATATCCAATTCTTCTTGCTCAATCAAGTGCAGCAGCAAATCCAGTGGACCTGAGAAGGCATCGAGCGTGACCTCATATACCAGAGGAAAAGAATCGCTCATATTGCGCCAAACCAACTCGCCACATTTTGAATGACATACGTTATAGCCGTTCCACCGATCGGGGTCAAAACAAGAAGCAACATCAAAAAAGGACCCACTCGCTCATAGGATTGCACCCATGCTTTACCACGAAGAGGAAATAGGTTACTGACCACATTCCATCCATCAAGT
>JAKACU010000058.1 GCA_021821185.1 Bacillota bacterium | reverse complement strand
CTTGCGGTCATGATTCGCATCTAGTTGTCAGGGAGTTTACATTCCTTGAAGCTTGGTGACCATAGCAGAGGGGACACACCCGTACCCATCCCGAACACGATGGTTAAGCCCTCTAACGCCGATGGTACTTGGACCGCAGGGTCCTGGGAGAGTAGGAAGTTGCCAGGCAATCTCATATGCGGCCGTAGCTCAGAGGGAGAGCACCACCTTGACACGGTGGGGGTCGTAGGTTCGATTCCTACCGGCCGCACCAGAAATGAAGCAATAACACAGAACTGCCAACCGGGAAACTAGGGCGGCAGTTTTTTATTGCAACCGAATACCTTGGATTCAAGCGGTTGCAGGGGCGTTATTTTTGTAACAAGTGATGATTGGGTTATGATTAGATAATGTTTTATTAACCATAATGCTAGATTATAAGGTATGTATATTGCACACATCAGCCATATTTTTACCCCATCATAATCACCGATACCCGATTTTTTGCAGCAGGCGAATCCGGTAGTTGGCCTTTCCCAAATCCCGTTCCATGAATCTTTGTCATTGATCGTCGGTGTCTAAAACGTAGAACGGTGAGCTGGGTAGCGAAGCACGCCAGTTTTTGACCTTCACGGTGTCATGAGTGAGTATAACGGGAAACGGCAAGTCGTTGCGCATCGTGTGCAAGGGTACCCATCCATTCGATTAGGGGTGTTGCTTCCCAATGTGTGGACGTGGACAGAAGTTCCTCGAAACGCACAACAGCACTGGGCTAATGGTTAGAGCAAGCCTTGCAATGCGGCATCCGCGAGATGCAGTCATTCGCGGTAGAAGCGTCATCGGTATCGAAATGGGTCGACGACGATACACCACTGTGCGCACCTTTTACCAAACTTTCGCAAGAACCATTAGGTATACCGGTTTGGTTTTACAAATTTACCCAGAATTTTTTGGATATTGGACAAAACGTAACATGGCTTGGAGCGGCACAAAATGACCCTGCCGTGTGGTACCCTGGATGGTCATTATCAAATAAGTTGAATTCATCGTCTACGGTTCCCTATTCCTTCCGTACAATTTAGTAACAATCGAGACTCAGGTATGTAATATTAATTTTACAATGTACGGTGATGGCGGTTGGTATGCTAACGTAAGTGTGACAACTAATTAAATAATACATTGTTCAACCTCGCCAGAGATTAATAATGGGACACGGTGGAATACTGGAATGTATTTAATATTCACCGTGTTTCCGTTAAGTTCAAATGTACATCGTTAATATCAGGAATTATTGAGAGGAGATTTTTGGTGAATAAAATAGCGGAAAATGCTCTATACGTTTCAATCCTTGGGTTGATACTCATCTTTCTATTACCACCACTAGGCGTTATTATTTCTCTTTTCGCTATGATTATTTCTATTATGGGGCTGAAAGGTACGAAGCGCAAATCAGCTATTTTAGGACTGATCATATCAGGTATTGCTTTGTTAATTGTCTTGATTGTTATAGTAGGCGGATTAGTAGTACATATTTGAGCGTTTTGCAGATTGCTGATTCCAGTCAGGGCAAGGGATTTTAGAATCAAAGAAAGGATTTCATCCCAACTTCGAGAAGATTTAAGTGACCAAACCAAAATCTTTGAGGGAGGGAAGTCTACTTGTATCTTCTACAACAATCGCTGTTTCCCTTTGAGCAGTGGCTTGAAATTGAATATCATTAGCGTTTTGTCTTGTTCATTTCAGCATGTGGGATCTGGAACCTTATGCCACTAAACTGAAAAGTATATCACTCCAAGGGCAAAACCAATCCTCAGGGAAGCGATCTTGCGAGCGTTTTTGGCTGTATGTGATAAGTTAGTTTTGATTCTTGCGAAAGTTTGGTGATAGATTCATAGGTAACCTTGCCATGATCGACAAAATACGACGATCGAAGGATGATTAGATGTGGTGTTTTTTGCAAGTATAAAATGCAGAGATTCGCAACGAATTTATGCATAACACTACCAACATAGTATTTTGAAGATTAAGACGATACTTGAGATAAAGCATGACACAATCGAAACCTTTCCTCTGTAAAAGCGAAGATGTGAGCATGATGTACTAAACGGTCAACAAGTGCTGCGGTAAGCCGAGCATCACCAAAAATGGTGTTCCACTGACCAAATTCAAGGTTTGACGTGACAAGGATGCTACTGTGCTCGTAACACGTGGAGACAACAATATGATGATGAGTACGAAAAGATGTATAAACAGCAAGTTGCATAAAAAATACCAAGTGATCATATCATGGTAAGCTTTCCCGCCTTGACATTCGGGTTAAAGTGACCAAGACACGGGGTAATGGGTCGAAACCAAGTAATGTGGTTTTCGACCCAAACAATAGTTTTGTGAGCATAGCAAAAAATTCTCTGTTTGTCGTGTCTACTCTATTGACACAGTATCACACATATTTATAGTGTAGAGAATGCAGTTGATCTGGCCGAAAGAATGATGTCACAACCCGAGTTACGAAATAACATCGTACACGAGGCGCGTGAAAAAATTCCCACCATAAATGCGTTGGAATCTAACGTACTTGAATATGCTAGGTGGTTACGTAATCTTGTAGAGAAAAACCGGAAAGATAAAATGTAGGCGGTATACCCTTTTTAGCCTCTCCACAATAATCACAGTTTTGTTCGTGAAGGGAGTCTATTACGACATATGGAGAGCCAAGTATTAACCAGCAGCGAGCTAATGGACAAAATAGTAGGAGCCCTTCGTAGAAACGCACCATTGTCTGTGGTTTCGGTCGGTGCGACCGAATCCTTTGTGATTGCACAGTATACAATTTTGTCCGAAGAGGAGTTTATGAACCACCCAGAAGCAAAAATTGCGAATCAAGGTGAAAAACTTGGATTTTTGCACCGAGGGGTACGATTTCCAAACATGAAGCTTCGTGATGAGGTGGTAGAAGCAATCCGAAATGCCGATATTGTCGGATATAACACTTTAATTCGTTCAAATGATGCCGGTTTGCTGACTGAAAGGGCATTTGTGGCCTATGGAATTAAACCCAAATATATTTTTGAATCCTATCTGCGCCGGGTGTTCATGTTTTCACAACAAAAGAAATTCGAGCAAATGATCATGGGACGTAAAATTTTGTTAATCGGCTCTCCTGCAGAACAAGCAATGCGTGCGTTAAACCACAACCTCAGGGCACAATTATGTTTTGAAATTGTGGGCACGATCAAGATTGATGCATATGAGGATATTCCGGAAGCTAAAAAACAAATCGACAGCTACGAATTCGATTTATGCCTGATAGCTGCGGGTACGAATGCCGTGATCTTGGCATCCTATATTTCTACCGTTCGTGGAAAGGTTGCATTTGACATCGGATCCGGGATGAACAGCTTTTTTACTGAAGAAGTGTGTTCCGACTTTTGGTTAGAAAATTTAATCGGTTTGGACAATTTGATGAAGATGTAATTCACCTTTTGGATATGGTATGCGGACCGTAGGGGTTGCCGATCGAACGTGATTTGTTCTCTTAGGTATAGAGCTTAGTCAAAAAAATACTGAGTTATTGGAAATTGGTTGAGCCAAACGAAATAATAAAGTGAAATATTCCAATATTATCGTGATTACAATTTCGGATGTAATCCATTGTGCGATGAGATGTTTAGGATAAATTTGCGGGCGATAGTCTGGTGACGAATTCGATCAATAGTGATGTTCTTTTTTCTGCGATGTCCGATATGATCTTTGTCATGGCTGTAAAAGCGAACCATGAATTTCGCTATGCAAGAATGAACTCATCGGCTATGCGCGCATCTGGATTGAATGAGAATGCATATGGTGCCACCTTTCATGATGTGGTGACAGCGCAGGAAGCTGAGATTTTGCAAGGGTACTATACAAAAGCTTTAGTGGAAAGAAAACCGATCTCATTTATCTTGAATCCTATTGCGGATTCTCATGGTGGCATTTCTCATATCATGGCGACCGTTCGCGATATCACGAAACAGTATCACCAGCATGAACCTGAGGAAAGTAAGTTTCCGTTTCGGTGAAACGGATCAATAGCTCCAAATACTCATATACCTTCTCCAGTCAATTCAGTTTAAAACAGCGCCGCCCTTTCATTGGAGCGGCTATTTGCTTAATATTGCTATAGTAAACATTAGACTGCAGGTTTGTTATACTAATGTCCATGATGATCAGCGATAGAGATTGCATCAGGAGGAAGAATAAGTGACAGAATCCTTTGCCAAACATCCCTCTGGCAAACCCGTAACAAAGAGGGTTAAACGTAAAAGGCGAGTGCCTGGATGGATCAAGATTAGTTGGTTCGTTCTCCTTGTGTTTGTACTATTAACCGGCGGTTTTGTTGGATCATTCTGGTATTTGTCTACGCCTCACCTTAATCTGGCTAAGCTAGACTCGCAAAGTGCACCTACTGAGGTGTTTGACCGATACGGTCATTTGGCATTTACCATTCAGTCGACAGGCATTCGGGAAGTGCCATTGAACGATATTCCCCGTTCACTTCAAAAGGCGCTGATTGCAACCGAAGATGCAGGGTTTTATCACAATCCCGGCTTTAGCCTGCGTGGCTATCTGCGAGCAGCATTGCACGATGCGTTTCATATGAACGCCGGTCAGGGAGCAAGTACGATTACGCAACAGTTGGCGAAAATTGTGTACTTGAAGGATAATCGTACATTAAAGTACAAATTGGAAGAATTGCTTCTTTCTTTGGAAATTTCTCGTGAGTTTACAAAAAACCAGGTGCTTGATATGTACCTGAATCACGTCTATTTTGGCGACGGGGCAACAGGTATTGCACAAGCTGCCTACAATTATTTTAGTTTGCAACCATCGGATATGCGACGTATGACGCTACCGCAAGCTGCTTTGTTGGCAGGTCTTCCACAAGCTCCATCATACTACGACCCACTAGTCAACCCACAGATCGCCAAGATACGGCGAAATGAGGTACTGCAACGGATGGAGGCACAAAATTATATATCCTATGCGCAGATGATAAAAGCGCAAGCGGCTCCTTTGGAATTGCATGTGAGTACGCAGGCGTGGGCGGGCATTCCGCCACAGTATGCGTATTATCGGGATTATTTGTATCAAGAGATGGGTCAATTGCATCTGAACACAGATCTCTTATCGCAAGGTGGTTTGCGTATCTATACGTCGCTCAATCCAACGCTGCAAATGGCAGCTTACAAGGGGGTTAATGATCCCAGTAATTATCCAACCCCGCTAGCCACTGCGACGGAAAAAGTTCAAGGTGCTGCTGTGTTTGTCAATCCGCATACTGGTGGCATACAGGCATTAGTAGGTGGGCGACAATCTCAATACACCTATCGGGGATTCAATTATGCCACATCCACGCAACGATCACCCGGTTCTGACATGGAACCACTCGTCATCTACGGACCAGCTATTCAAACGGGTCTGTGGAATGCTGGTTCTGCTTTAAAAGATGGGGTTACCAATCAATTATCTTTCGGTAATTACACGGTTAGTGACTGGGAACAGCATCCCACTGAACATGGATATGTTACGCTACGCTGGGCTCTTGCCGAGTCGTGGAACGTACCAGCGGTTTGGTTGTTACAGCAAATTGGCATTCAGACGGGTATTGATTTTGCGCAACGAGCGGGTATTGATTTATCCAACCCTGCTAATCAAAACTTGACCATCGCTTTGGGCAATATTGTACCTGGAATTTCTCCACTTCAGTTGGCTGATGCGTATGCCGCCTTTGATAACAATGGTGTGCGCATGCCTGCGCATGCGATTGATCGCATTTTGTCCAATACGGGATCATTGCTTTATCAATATCAGGCGTCGCCTATTACGGTGATGTCGCCGTCAACAGCACAACAAATGGTCGCCCTGTTGCGAAACAATGTTGTCAACGGTATCGTGGCAGGTGCTTCGGCGCCTGGTCATCAGGTGGCGGGAAAAACAGGATCGGTAGCGTTCACCAATTCATCGCATACTGACAGCGATTTGTGGGTGGCTGCGTTTACACCAAATATCGTTGGAGCAATATGGCAAGGATACCCAGTTACGACACTTGCCAATAGTTTGCCTCAATGGTCGAGCAGTTACCCACCGAAAATGTTTTCAAACATCATTGAAAATGGTCTGCCTGCGAGTGGATCATCTTTCAACGTAGCCCCCGCTGCAGGATCAGACTTTCCGACTGTCATTACCAAGTAGTTGGTAATGTGATACAGTACAAATAAAGGAGATTTGGAGTGCTACATGGTGCCAATGGATGAAGAAAGTCGAAGTTATCGCTTTTTGCGAGTTGGACTTGGCGTTTTGTGGATCATTGATGGGATTTTGCAGATGCAACCTGGTATGTTTACACGAGGTTTCGTGACGAACGTTTTAAGCCCTGTCATGTCAGGACAACCTTCTTGGATTGTGACCTTGATGCAAGGGGGCATCCATCTTTGGATGCAATTGTTTTCCGTGAGTAACATGATGTCCACGTTGATTCAACTGCTCATTGGCGTGTTATTGCTGTGTACAAAAGGTCTTGGTCGTACCATCGGTCTTTATCTATCGTTACTTTGGGCGATAGTTGTTTGGGCTTTTAGCGAAGGCTTTGGCAGTATCTTTGCAGGAAGTCCTACCATCCTTACCGGTGCTCCGGGTTCTGCGCTCTTTTATGCGATCGCATCCGTCTTGCTCTTGTTACCAACGTACGTTTGGTCTACCGAAATGATAAGCCGTTTTGTGCGTTATATGGGTAGCGTGTATCTCTTATTGGCAACCCTTTGGCAGGCACTTCCAAGCAGTGGCTATTTTCAAGGCTCAAACCTTTCCGGCATTTTTACACAGGCTTCTCAACTTACGCCACAACCCGGATTTTTGATTGCGGTATTGAGTGCGATGGCAGATGTAGCGGCCGCACACGCCATAATTTTTAACATCGTCTTAAGTAGTTTGCTGGCTATTGTCGCCGTTTTGTGGTTTGCCCGGAACCGTTCTCTCGTAACTTTAGTCATCGCACTAGCATTGTGCTTTGCGATTTGGTTTTTTGGTCAGGACTTTGGAATCTTTGGCGGATTTGCTACTGACGTGAATTCGGCGCCCATTTTTGGACTACTCCTCATAACAGGATGGTTAAATGGGCAAGAAAACCTCGCATGGCGTGGCTATGGTCATTATGCATAATAATAGGTGGTAAGTGAAAGCGGATCTTGTGACCACTTGATCCGCTTTTGCTTTTGCAAGCGTTGAAGGTGTGCCACGATCGTTTTTTTCGTCACCCACTGTATTGGCCGATCTCCGTATAAAGCTTTCGCCAACGAATCCACAGTTTGTCGATTCTTTTCCAGTAGAGAAATGATCTGCTTTTCACGGTCGAGCCGTCTTTGGTACAGCGTGTGTAACCACGGCGTGCCAGGTGTTATGATGGGACCATGGCCTCCGTAAATCACCGATGGATTAAGATCAATCAAGGCATGTAGGGAATCTAGGTAATCGTCCATGTGTCCATCAGGAGGGCCAACCCACACACTGTTGCCGTGAATGACCATGTCACCAGCAAAAAGCGTCTTGCTTGCTTGATGAAAATAAGAAACATGTCCATGCGTATGTCCGGGCGTTTCTACTACTTGAAGTTGCTCTGCACCGAGTGTGATAGGCACTGCTGGATCCAATACGCATAATCTGAGTCCAGCAACAGCGTGTTTAGCGTGCTGCCAAGTCGTGATCAGGTTGTTTTCATCCCTGTGATGATAATAAATTGGACAATGCAGGGCGTGAGCGAGTGCCGGTGCTCCTAGGCTGTGATCTACATGATAATGTGTCAAGTAAATACCTTTCATCGTGATGTTTTCGCGATCTATGGATGCAAGAATGGCTTGCACACTGTCTGCATCATCAAAACCGGTATCGATAAGAATACCTTCATTTTCGTGAGTGACCAGGAAAGCATTGACGGTAAGGGTTAAGGAAAATCGTGTGGAGCTTGTTTCCATACGTTGAACTGATAAGGAAGTCATAAGAAAATCACGTCCTCAAAGGTGGAATAGATATGGATTGGAAAACAAAAAAAGGATTGCTACTTGATCTAGATGGTACGCTCTTTCGTGGTAAAACGGTCATGCCAGGAGCCAAGGCATGGATTTCATCGATTATACAGGAAAGTATACCGTTTTTGTATTGGACAAATAACTCCACAAGAACGCCCCAAGCAGTGGCGCATCATCTGCAAGACCTTGGCTTTCCTGCCGAATCGTCTGATGTGTATACCAGCAGTATGGCTTTATCGGATGTCTTGATGGAGAATCATCCTGATCGATGCGGTGATGCTGTGTATGTTGTGGGGGAAGAAGGGTTGCAGGCAGCTTTAGCCAAAGATTTTACGGTTTTTTGTCGAGATAAAGCCCCATCCTCTCCGTTCGCTGTTGCTGTAGGCCTTGATCGACAGGTGTCTTATGATCATCTGCGTCATGCAGTACGGTTTATTTTACAAGGGGCAAAATTCTATGCGACGAACCCTGATCGATTGTTATGGGAAAATGATGGTTTATCTCCCGGCGCAGGATCTTTGGTTGCACTCGTCGCTTTTGCGACAGGCGTTACACCGATCATTGTTGGAAAACCTGAAGCTTCCTTTGTCCATATCGCGTGTAAAAAATTGGGCATTGATGCTTGCGATGCACTTGTCATCGGTGATAATCCCTTAACGGATATAGCAGCTGGAAAACGAGCGGGGGCTAGTACGATTTTGATCGCATCGGAGTTGCAACAAGATGGATCTGAGGAAACAAAGGCGGATCAAGTCATCACTTCTTTAATGGATTTGCTACCTTGACCGATACTAGATATAGCGTATATAATCGGTTATGTTTCTATGACGACGCTACATATAGTTATGAGGTGGTTTTGTGCGATGCCCGTATTGCCAGACAGTAGATTCGCGAGTGTTAGAATCACGGGCTAATGATGATCAGTCCATGGTGCGGCGCCGTAGAGAATGTGTTGAATGTGGGCGGCGTTTTACAACCTATGAACGCGTTGAGTATACACCTCTTTTAGTGATTAAGAAAGATAAAACACGAGAAGGGTTCGACCGTGATAAGATTCGACGTGGCGTTGCTCGTGCCTGTGAGAAACGCCCGATTACATCGGATCAGATCGACAGCATGGTTGATGAAGTAGACAAGCAGTTACGTATGGATTTTGAGCGCGAGGTGCCTTCGTCTGAAGTTGGCGAACGAGTGATGAATTTACTGCGCGAAGTGGACGGTGTCGCCTATGTACGATTTGCTAGTGTGTACCGTGAGTTTCGTGATGTAGAGACATTTGCCAAAGAAATTTTACAATTATTGCATCAACAGGATAATTGAGGTGGGGGTTAAAGAATGCTTGAAGATGGTGTGATGTTGCCGTTTACGCAAGAAGATTGGTTGTCTCAGACAGGCGAGCGAATTGTGGCTGATCGTTATCTCCTGAAAGATGCGCAAAAAGCTACACTTCAACCTGGTAGTCTTGTCGTAGCTGTGATGGATGCAAAACGCGCATATCATGAGCTGGCTCGAGTAAAAGAAGTGAATGAAGCGAATCGTACCGTGACTGTTGAACTGCGCGATGGCTTTATTGAGGAATTGCCTTTGGATCATATCGATGTGTTGCAAGAAACAGCGCCACAACAGATGTGGAGACGTATTGCGAAAGGCGTAGCGCAAGTCACCGATGAACCGCAATATTGGGAAGACCGATTTTATGATTTACAAAGCAATTGGCACTATGTTCCTGGCGGTCGTATCAATGCATCGATGGGCACTGGCATAAAAACAACCAGTTATAATTGTTTTGTGATCCCAAATGTTGGGTATAGCGTCCGTGATTATGCACGTTCTTTTGGACAAACGCTGGAAATTCAAGCGCGTTCTGGCGGCGTTGGCATGAATCTTAGCCAAGTTCCTCCGCAAGGAACGCTTTCTAAAGTATCTGGTTCATCGCGCAAACGCGAATTGGTTTTGGCGCTCGATGTGTGGCATGAGGACTTGATGGAGTTTCTTTCGCAAGAGTATCCAAACAGTACAAAAGCCGTTCGCGTTTCAAAAGCTTTTTTGCGTGCTGTAGAAGAAGGGACTAACTGGACCTACATTTTTCCGGATACGACGGCACCTGAGTATGATGCGTTGTGGCAAGGTGATTTGGCATCATGGATGGAAGCTGATTTGCCCGTGCGTTATGGGGACACGCTTCCTGCGCAAATGATCTATGATCAGATTTTGGATAGTGGCGTACAGGTCATGCAGGATTTTGTTGGCGTTGTGCTGCATCCTGGAGACAGTCGCGAAACCATCGCGCAGTGTTTAGGTGATATGTGGGAAGCGATGCTGGCTTCTAAGCGTGTGACGATGGTGTTATCGTCACTTCGACCGCGTTATAGCTATGTGCGCGGTGTCAATGGTCGCAGCTCCGGTGCGTATTCTTGGGGAATTTTATATGATAAAGGCAACCAAGTATTTGGCATGGGGTTTGGTCCTGTCGGTGTCGGTGAGATCATGAGCGTCGGTTGTCAATTAACGTTGCAAGGTGGATCTCGCCGAGGAGCGCTGATGCTGATTTTGAATGATCGGCATACGGATATTCGCAAATTCATCACATGCAAACAAGTCGATGGTGTCATTACGGGTGCAAATATTTCCGTGGGAATTTCTGAAGAGTTTATGGCGGCCAAAAAAGCTGGCGAGTCATGGTCACTTGGATACCCTGATCTTCAAGATGCACCGCAATTTGACGGTGATTTTATTGGCTTTGAAGCGGCAGGTCATGCGCTTGTCGTTTCAGAAACGTTACCTGCAGCGCAAATTTGGGATGAGTTGATTGCTTCCGCCTGGAAATCGGCTGAACCTGGTGTTGTCTTTTTGGGTAGGTATAATCGGATGTCGAATTCCTATTATTACAACCCGATCATTGCAACCAACCCATGTGGCGAACAGGGCCTCCCAGCTTATGGAATTTGTAATTTAGGCGCTGTAGTCCTTAGCAAATTTGCGTCAGGATTCGCCGATGAAGGAAGAGAGATTGCCTTTTCAGATACGCAAAAGGAGCATACTATCCGTCAGTGGCTTTTGCAAAGTTTTGCACCAGATCAAGCGGAATTTTTGTTGCACCATGTTGCATGGGAAGAACTTGAGTTAGTAACA
>JAKACU010000002.1 GCA_021821185.1 Bacillota bacterium | reverse complement strand
GGCAATATCATCTAAACTAGTATGGACCAATTCATCATGAACAATCTCAGGGGGTCTTTTATAACGATGTCTTGTGTCGACTTGTCCCTTTATGACCGAAATAGCTTCGATCAAAGAGTTAACCGTGTAGATATGTTGTTGTTCGTCTTCTGTCATGGTTGTCACATCGACTGTGTCTGGCACAATAACCTTATGCGCGCCCACATGAACGGCTGACCGCGCAACGCCCCATGCCCCTGTAAAAGAACGAACTTGTCCATCAAGAGATAATTCACCCAAAATCACAGTGTCTGAAGAAACAGGTATCAATTGTTCAGAAGCCACCAAAATGGCAATAGCGATCGGGAGATCTAATCCTGTACCATCTTTGCGCAAATCTGCTGGTCGCAAGCTTATGATCATACGTCGGCGCGGCCATTCAAAACCGCTATTCACAATGGCTGATCGCACGCGTTCTTTCGCTTCTCGTATGGATGATGCCGCGAGTCCTACAATATCGACACAAGGAAGTCCTGATTGCACGTCGGCTTCCACACTGATGGATAAGCCGTCCAAGCCATGTAAAGCCATTCCTGTCACCGCGGTATACACAATGTCTGCTATCCCTCACTTTATAGTTATACGGATCTAGCTCTACTCTACAAGGCGACAAAACATCACACCATGATGTTTTGAAGAGGAATTTCACCATAGAAAAGGTCCCGACAAAAAGTCGGGACCAGTACAATATCATTGGTGTAAGCATCGAATTACGATGATTCTTGTAGCAGACTTTGTTCTTTCATCAAAACCTGATGGAGAAAGAGCAATGTATCCTTCACTTCGTGAACCCACTTCGTGTCCCCTAAGAGCGTCGCAAAGTTCCACACATCTAACATGTGATCCAGTTGCTCCTGTGACACTGTAGGGATGTCTCGGGTATCAAAAGAAGGATAGTCCAGAAGAACATCTTGGATTTGCAGTTCATCCACAACGTCTAAAAGACTTGCTTGCTTTACGCCATCAGTTTCACATTGATGCACATACATGGTCACTTGAGTCTCTAGCATCGGTGCTATGACCGCCTGGCCGCAAGTGCGGCAGACCAGGAAGGGAACATCCGTCAAGAGCGTGCCCCTTTCGGAATGAAGTGGCCGAATACGAGCTGTCATGGTAGCTCCGCAACAGAAGTCCATATCGTTCCCTCCTTCTTTTCTTGTATTATAACAGCCTCGGCATAGAAGGCAATCAATAAACACGCAAAAAACGAAAAAGTTAGACAGTTCCTGTCTCTTTTGTGAATTGCGCTAACTAAACAAAAAATCTTCTTTTACTGCAATACTTTTCACAAACTTGTCTATAAAATAGTAAATTTTGTAAATTAAAATCATTATGGCCTACACGTCGCCCTATTTCATATTGGCTACCGTTGCCTATGACAAACTGTAAGCGATTTCGAAAAGAGACATTACTCCATGTATACTCATTTCACAATGTTTATTTGTATGTATTTGGAAAATCATATTGAATTTCATGCTATATTCCGTTATCCTATAAGTTGTGTTTAAAGGCGTGGCAGATCCAATCGGATCGGCTCGAGTGAGTCGGTAGGGAGGAAGCATTCGTGAACATTCATGAATATCAGGCAAAAGCCGTTTTCCGTAAGTACGGCGTTGCAGTACCTGTTGGCGCAGTAGCTTTTAGTGTCGACGAGGCCGTGAAAGTGGCGGAACAATTTGGTGGACGGGCTGTTGTAAAGGCGCAAATTCATGCTGGCGGCAGAGGAAAAGCCGGCGGTGTAAAATTAGCCAAGTCGTTAGAGGAAGTTCGTCAATATGCGACAGAGCTTCTTGGTAAAACATTGGTAACCCATCAAACGGGACCTGAGGGCAAGGTTGTACAACGTTTGTTAGTTGAGTCACTGACAGATATTCAAAAGGAATACTATGTTGGTGTTGTGATCGACCGCGCTACGGGATGCGTTACTATGATGGCGTCTGAAGAAGGCGGTATGGAAATCGAAGAAGTTGCGGCCAAATCACCGGAAAAAATCTTCCGCGAAACAGTTGATCCCGCTGTTGGCCTCAAAGCTTTTCAGGCACGGAAGTTGGCTTATGCAATACATATCCCGTCTGACCTTACCAAACAAGCTACTCAGTTTATGATGGCTTTGTATAAAACGTTTGTCGATAATGATTGTTCTGTGGCTGAGATCAATCCGCTGGTAGTCACTAAAGGTGGAGAAGTTCTTGCTCTTGATGCAAAATTGAATTTCGATTCAAATGCATTATATCGCCATAAGGATATTCTCGAGATGCGCGATCTTGCTGAGGAAGATGCACGTGAAGTGGAAGCTTCCAAGTATGATCTAAGTTACATTGCATTACATGGCAACATTGGCTGCATGGTTAACGGTGCTGGGCTGGCCATGGCGACGATGGACACGATTAAGTATTATGGCGGTGAACCAGCTAATTTTCTTGATGTTGGCGGTGGCGCCACAGAAGAAAAAGTTACAGAAGCTTTTAAAATCATTTTGTCAGACGATGGCGTCAAAGGTATTTTGGTCAATATTTTCGGGGGCATCATGAAGTGCGACGTTATTGCCAACGGCGTCGTTGCTGCCGCTCGTCAAGTTGGTCTGACTCGTCCACTAGTCGTTCGCCTTGAAGGTACGAATGTGGACCTTGGTAAGCAAATCCTGAAAGAATCCGGCTTGTCGATTGTTCCGGCTGACTCATTAGCTGAGGCGGCGCAAAAAATCGTCGAGCTCGTGAAGTAGGGGGGTAGGTCAATGAGTATTTTAGTCGATAAGAACACTCGTGTGATCACGCAAGGTATCAGCGGTAAAACTGGGTTATTTCATACGCAGCAGGCCATCGAATATGGCACAAACATGGTTGCTGGTGTGACCCCTGGAAAAGGTGGTACCGTTATTGAAGGAGTTCCTGTCTTTAACACCGTTGAAGAAGCGGTGCGCGAGACGGCTGCTAATGCATCTGTGATTTATGTGCCGCCTGCAGGGGCTGCGGAAGCCATTATGGAAGCGGCAGAGGCAGGCGTGGAACTTGTAATTTGCATCACGGAAGGTATTCCCGTGCTGGATATGGTTCAAGTGAAACGATATTTGGAGGGTAGAAATACCCGCCTTATCGGACCTAACTGCCCAGGCGTTATCACGCCAAATCAATGTAAAATTGGTATTATGCCAGGCTACATTCACAAACCCGGTCATGTCGGTGTTGTCAGCCGTAGTGGAACCTTGACCTATGAAGCCGTCTATCAATTGACGACGCAAGGTATTGGTCAAACCACAGCCGTTGGTATTGGCGGTGACCCGGTAAATGGTACAAACTTCGTCGATGTGCTTCGCATGTTCAACGAAGATCCGGAAACGGAAGCCGTGATTATGATCGGCGAAATTGGTGGAACAGCTGAAGAAGATGCTGCCGCTTATGTGAAGGAATACATGAAAAAACCAGTCGCAGGATTTATTGCAGGTCGTAGTGCACCTCCCGGTAAACGTATGGGGCATGCTGGCGCCATTATCTCGGGCGGTAAGGGCACGGCGGTAGAAAAGGTTGCGGCGATGGAAGCTGCGGGTATCAAAGTGGCACCTACGCCCTCTGAAATGGGTTCGACTCTTGTGGCGATGCTCAAAGAACGTGGTTTGCTTGAGAAATGTCGTTCCTAGTGGTATCGAAAAAAGGTTCCGGCTTTTGCTGGAACCTTTTTTCATTTGGTAAAGAATAATTACTCGATGTTATGGTTCATCCCTCTTGTCCGTGCCACAATGCATGATAAAGAGAAAGGATGATCAAGTATTGCAAGACATGGAGCTCATGCTATGGATCACATTGTTGTCAACGCCAGGAATTGGCCTAAAAACAGCTCGCCGAGTGATGTCTGCTGCACAAGATTGGGGTGATCTTGTTGTCTATCAAACTGCTGATTGGTGTGAGCATGGACTCTCTTTAGAAATTGCCAAAAATCTTCGAGAATCGTTTTTAAATAAAGTTGGTGAATATGCCGTAGAACGACTTCGTCGTGAAAGCATACAGGTGGTAGGTGCAAATGATGAGCATTATCCGAGGCTACTTCATGAGATTGACGATCCACCACCGTTTTTAACATATCTTGGCGATGGCGTGACACAGTATGATACGATAGTGGCTGTTGTAGGTACTAGACAGTGTACAGCCTATGGCAGACGAGCGGCACGAGAAATTGCGCAGGATCTTCAAAGAGATGGTGTAATCATAGCGTCTGGCTTAGCGATGGGGATTGACCAAGAAGCCCATAAGGCCACATTGCAAAATGGAGGTAAAACAATCGCCGTGCTTGGCTCTGGTCTCTATCAAGTGTACCCTGCCCAACATCGTCCTTTGGCAGATCAGATAGCTGCAACGGGCGGAACAGTATATAGCGAGTTTTTACCATGGCAAGGGCCACAAAGACATCATTTTATTCAGCGCAACCGTTTGATCAGTGGGATGTCAAAGGCAGTTATCGTAGTTGAGGCTGGCACAAAAAGTGGGGCATTGATTACGGCTGATTATGCTCTGTCACAAAATAGAGATGTTGCCGTTGTCCCAGGGTCGATCTATAATAGCCACGCGCAGGGCTGTCATGAATTGTTGGTTCAAGGGGCGATGGCCTTGATATCGACAAAATATGTGTTGCAACAATTGCAAATCACGGTACAAAATTGTACGCTTCACCATGACACGCTCCTTACTTCGTCACCCATTGGAGAAACAAAAGAGATGCAAGATATTCTGGCACAACTGCAAGTAGGCTATAAATCCATGGGTGATTTGAGTCGGTCACCGGAATTAGTACATCTATCTCTTTCAGAAATGACGAAAGTATTGACAGAGATGGAAGTGCACGGCTTAATCGTGAGAGTCGGTCCAGGCTTGTATGGATTGTGATACTTGTCAATCCATCGCATTTGCATATTCTTTGATTTGAGTGATAAGATGTGGTGAAATTTACTGGCAAGGGGGAAAACGATGGCAGACTACTTGGTCATCGTAGAGTCGCCTGCGAAAGCTAAAACGATTGGAAAGTACTTGGGCAGTAAGTATTTGGTCAAAGCATCCATGGGACATGTTCGTGATTTACCGAAAAGTCAGCTTGGTGTTGACATTGATCATAGTTTTGCGCCGAAGTACATTACGATTCGTGGCAAAGGTGATGTTGTAAAAGAACTGCGCGATGCGAGCAAAAAAGTGAAGAGCGTGTACCTTGCGGCTGACCCTGATCGTGAAGGAGAAGCTATAGCGTGGCATCTCGCCAAGACCCTTGAGATTGATCCGAGTCGACCTGTAAGGGTTGTATTTAATGAAATTACGAAGCAGGCGGTTAAAGACGCATTTAAAACACCTCGAGCGGTCAATATGGATTTGGTTCATGCGCAACAGGCAAGACGGATTTTGGATCGTCTTGTTGGGTATCGGATTAGCCCCTTATTGTGGAAAAAAGTGAAACGCGGGTTGTCGGCGGGGCGCGTTCAGTCTGTTGCCGTACGTCTCGTTGTTGATCGCGAACGCGAGATACGGGCGTTTATTGCGCAAGAGTACTGGACAGTGACGGCCAAATGTACTGCTTTTGGTGAGAACTTTGATGCTAATTTTTATGGATACGACGATAAAAAAATTGAATTGTCATCACGTGATGATGTAGACATGTTGCTTGATAAAGTGAAAGGCAAGAATTTTGTGGTGACGCATGTCAAGGTGAGTGACCGTAAACGCAATCCAGCGCCACCTTTTACGACAAGTACACTTCAACAAGAGGCAGCTCGGCGCCTGAACTTTCGCGCGCAACGCACAATGTCTGTCGCTCAGCAATTGTATGAAGGTATTGAGCTACCAAAAGAAGGTGCTGTCGGTCTAATTACGTACATGCGTACCGATTCAACTCGCATTTCCGAAGTAGCCTCGTCGGAAGCACGCGACTATGTAAAGCAGCAATTTGGCGAAGATTTTGTTCCGAAGGAACCACGTGAATTTAATGCCAAAAAGGGTGCTCAGGATGCTCACGAAGGTGTTCGCCCTACTTCGATTTTGCGTGATCCAGAAGCTTTGAAGGACATATTGTCAAAGGACCAGTACCGTCTGTACAAGTTAATCTATGATCGCTTTATGGCGAGTCAGATGGCGTCAGCTGTATTCGACACGATGGCAGTAGATATAAAAGCGGGCGACGCAATATTTCGCGCGACAGGTTCGCGTGTTAAATTCCCGGGTTTTATGAAAGTATATACGGAAGCTACGGATGAAAAAAAAGAAGAAGAACATTTCTTGCCTCCATTGACAAAGGATCAATCTTTGGGGCATCCCAAACTACATCCGGATCAGCATTTTACACAGCCTCCGCCCAGGTACAGTGAGGCTCGTCTGGTGCGTGCCATGGAGGAACTTGGCATCGGAAGGCCAAGCACGTATGCACCGACTATCGAGACGATTCAAAAACGCGGTTACGTTTTGATGCAAGAAAAACGTTTTGTGCCGACTGAACTTGGAGAAATTGTTATCGATATGTTAGAAGAATTTTTTCCAACGATTGTCGATGTTGATTTTACGGCACATCTTGAGCAACAACTCGATAACGTAGAAGATGGCGAAACCGACTATGTCGCCATGCTTGGCGATTTCAATCGAAATTTTGAAGAGTACCTTACTGTGGCAGAAAAATCGATGGAACATGTTCAATTGGAAGAAGAGGTGTCCGACGAGATCTGTGAAAAGTGCGGACGTCAAATGGTGTATAAACATGGCCGATTTGGAAAATTCCTTGCGTGCCCAGGTTTTCCAGAATGTCGAAATGCCAAGCCGATCGTCAAACCGATTGGGGTAGTCTGTCCGCGGTGCCATAAACCTCTTGTCGAGCGACATGGCAAACGGCGTAAAGTTTTTTATGGTTGTTCGGGGTATCCTGAGTGCAATTATGTCTTGTGGGACGAACCAACCGGTAAGAGTTGTCCTGATTGCGCAGAGCCGTTGGTGTTGAAAAAGCAAAAAAGTAAGTCCGATACGGTGGTTTGTTCTAACCCCGACTGTAGTCACAAAGAACAAGTGGTCGAGGCGCCTTAACTCGCCTCGGCCATCACCATGCAGGAGGTTACTTATGAAATTTAGCGGCGTTTCTGTGCTCGGAGCGGGTTTAGCAGGCTCGGAGGCGGCGTGGCAGATTGCGTCAATGGGTGTGCCTGTGACACTTTATGAAATGCGCGGTGTCAAGATGACGCCAGCGCATCGCAGTACTGATTTTGCCGAATTGGTGTGTTCCAATAGTTTGCGTGCAGCTGGATTGACAAACGCTGTGGGACTTTTAAAGGAAGAAATGCGCAATCTTGATTCCTTAGTCATGCGAGCTGCTGATGAGACAGCAATCCCCGCAGGTGGTGCGCTCGCTGTCGATCGGGAACGATTTTCACAGACGATTACACGCACTCTAGAAAATCACCCTTTTATTACTGTAGTGCGGGAAGAAATTATAGAATTACCTGACAATGTTACAGTGGTGGCCACAGGTCCTTTAACCTCAGATGCATTAAGTGATGCCATATCACGGTTTACTGGATTGGATGGCCTGTATTTCTATGATGCTGCGGCACCCGTTATTGAACGCGATAGCATAGATGATTCAGTAGCGTTTTTTGCATCGAGATATGACAAAGGTGAGGCAGCCTACTTAAATTGTGCCATGGATGAGCAACAATTTAATCGTTTCTATGAGGCATTGGTTGAAGCTGAGACAACCGAAGTGAAAAGTTTCGAAAAAGAAGTGTATTTCGAGGGCTGTATGCCGATCGAAGTAATGGCAAAACGGGGCCGTCAGACGATGTTATTTGGTCCGTTAAAACCTGTGGGTCTGCGCAATCCGCACACGCATCAATCAGCCTATGCGGTTGTACAATTACGTCAAGATAATGCGGCTGCGACGTTGTACAATATGGTGGGTTTTCAAACGCATTTAAAGTGGGGCGAGCAGGCGCGCGTATTTCGTTTGATACCAGGATTGGAACAGGCACAGTTTGTGCGCTATGGTGTGATGCACCGCAATACATTTTTGCAATCACCTAACGTTCTATATCCTACCTATGAAACATTGAAACGTCCCGGATTGTTCTTTGCTGGACAGATGACGGGCGTAGAGGGATATGTTGAATCTGCTGCAGCTGGTCTCGTGGCAGGGGTCAATGCAGCACGACGGTATCTTGGACGCGAACCAGTAGTATTTCCCAAAGAGTCTGCTATCGGGAGTCTGGCTCACTATATAACGCATACGGATGCAGAGAATTTCCAACCAATGAATGTCACGTTTGGCTTGTTTCCTCCTATTGAACAAAAAGTACATTCTAAACGAGAGAAAAACGAAAAAATTGTGGCAAGAGCCCTATCTACAATTCAGAATTTTACGCAGTTCATACGCAATTAGGTTGCGACGGACGATGTGGCGTGGTACGATACGCTTGCTTTGATAGATAGCAGGAATTGTCTGGTCGGTGGTGACGTTTTGTGAATCCGTCGGATCAAACAGAACTTCAAGCATTGTTGGAGGCTTTTCAGACGTACCTGCAGGTGGAGCGAAATGTATCGCAACATACGGTGACAGCCTATTTGAGCGATTTGCGTTCATTTTTTGCAAATCTGACCATGCCTGTTGATCAAATCACGATTGCTACTGTGCGTAAATATATGTCAGATCTCATGCAAGAGGGTAAAAGCCGGCGAACGATCGCTAGAAAGATAAGCGCATTGCGAACAATGTATCGATACTTGGCTGATTTTGATCCGTCCGAGCTGTCGGAAGTGCAGATGGTAAAATCACCTAAATTAGATCGCCCTTTGCCCTCGTTTCTCTATGCAGACGAAATGTTGCAATTGCTTTTGCAGCCTGATTTAAAAACACCATTAGGCATGCGCGATCGTGCCTTACTCGAGTTTTTGTATGCTACTGGGGTGCGTGTGTCAGAATGTGTCGGGCTTGACGTGCAAGATCTGCATTTACGTCAAGGACTGGTGATCGTGTTAGGCAAAGGGTCAAAGGAGCGAGTTGTGCTTTTTGGATCTGCTGCACAAGATGCATTAACACGCTATCTCACTATGGGTAGATCGAAAATAGTAGCCGACGATGAAAATGCCCTTTTTATCAATCAGCGCGGCACTAGGTTGTCCGACCGGTCGGTCCGGCGTATTGTGGACCGTTATGTTACTCAGTTGGCTTTAACAAAAAAAGTAAGTCCGCACACGTTTCGCCACACTTTTGCCACGCATTTGCTAGAAGGCGGTGCGGATCTGCGGGTCGTGCAAGAATTGTTAGGCCATGCAAGTCTGTCATCGACGCAAATTTATACGCACACGGCTACAGAGTACTTGATGAAGGTGTATGAATCAGCTCATCCACGGGCTTGAGTGAAGGAGTGAATTTATGGACGCGTTTCATGCAACAACCATCTTTGCCGTGAAAACTTTAGAAGGCGGCGCCATGGCGGGAGATGGGCAAGTAACTTTTGGTAATGCTATGGTCATGAAAGCTACTGCCAAAAAAGTTAGACGATTATATCATAACGAAGTGATTGTTGGTTTTGCTGGAAGTGTTGCTGACGCGTTTGCTCTTTCTGAAAAGTTCGAACAAAAGTTGGAGGAGTTTCGCGGTCACGTTCCTCGTGCTGCTGTAGAATTGGCCAAGCTATGGCGGACTGATCGCATGCTCAGTAAATTGGAGGCGATGATCCTCGCTTTATCAAAAGACAATTTGCTTTTGATTTCTGGAACAGGGGAAGTCATCGAACCTGATGATGGGGTGTGCGCCATCGGTTCCGGTGGTCCTTACGCATTATCTGCGGGTCGGGCATTACTTCGGCATACATCACTGACAGCGCGTGAAATTGCTTTGTCCTCGCTGACGATTGCAAGTGAGATTTGCGTATACACGAATCATAATATTATTGTCGAAGAGATTTGATCATGTTCCTGATGGTAAGGAGGAGTCAGCATGCAGGATTTATCTCCGCGTCAAATTGTCACAGAGTTAGACAAGTTCGTTGTTGGTCAAGCAGGTGCCAAAAAGGCGGTTGCTGTTGCTCTACGCAATCGTTATCGTCGGGCTAGACTCGACCCAGCTTTACGTGAAGAAGTTACTCCGAAGAATATTTTGATGATCGGTCCTACAGGTGTTGGTAAAACAGAGATTGCACGTCGAATAGCTAAGTTGACCGGAGCACCATTTATCAAAGTGGAAGCCACCAAATTTACCGAAGTAGGGTACGTGGGACGTGATGTTGATTCGATGGTGCGCGACTTGGTAGAAACCGGTATACGAATGGTGAAAGCAGAACGTTCAGTCGCTGTCGAAAAGCAGGCAGAAAGTTCCGTGGTGCCTCGTTTGCTCGATGCTTTAGTTCCAGATTCTGCACCTAGTTCTACATCATCATTTAAAAATCCATTTGAGGCTTTATGGTCGCAAGAACCTAAAACTACAGAGACAAGCAACACCAAAGCCAAAGCGCAAAGAGATATTATCTATCAGGATCTTATGGATGGAAAACTTGAAGATCACCTTATCGAGATTCTTATTGAGGAAGCGAATGTCCCGACGATGGACTTTATGCCGGGCATGGGTGCTGAAGGCATGGGCAACTTGCAGGAGATGCTCGGAAATTTGATGCCAAAGCGTCGAAAAAAACGCAAATTAACAGTTCGTGAAGCGCGCAAGATTCTCTTACAAGAAGAAGCTCAAAAGCTGATTGATATGGAGGAAGTTACGGCTGAGGCCGTCCGCCGAGTTGAAGAGTCTGGCATCATTTTTATCGATGAATTTGATAAGATCGCGTCTCGTGAAGGTCGTTCTGGGGCGGACGTATCGCGCGAAGGGGTCCAACGTGATATCTTGCCGATCGTTGAAGGGTCCACTGTCATGACGAAACACGGCCCCGTAAAAACAGATCACATGTTGTTTATCGCGGCTGGAGCTTTTCATATGGCAAAACCGTCAGATTTGATTCCTGAGCTTCAGGGGCGATTTCCTATCCGCGTGGAATTGACCAGTCTGACTGCTGATGATCTGGAACGAATTTTGACGGAACCACAGCATGCGCTACTTCGCCAATACGAAGCCCTATTATTGACCGAAGGAGTTTCTGTGACGTTTCGCGCTGATGCAGTCAGACGCCTCGCCGAGACAGCGGCACAAGTCAATGCCAGTACGGAAGATATCGGTGCTAGGCGCTTACACACGCTGATGGAGCGCGTTTTGGAAGATTTACTTTTTGAATCGCCTGATATTGGTGAACAAACGGTTGTCATTACACCGGCTTATGTAGATGAAAAGCTAGGTTCTATCGTGAAAGATCGGGATCTTAGCCAGTACATTTTATGAGGCGACGATATGGAGGATTTCTAGATGGATTTATTGGCTAAAACAAGACGAATCAATCGGTTGCTGCAACGTGCCGGACAATATGTCGACTTTATGGAAATGGCACAAGTAATGCGTGATGTTATCGATTCTAATGTATTTGTGCTCTCAAGAACAGGGAAAATTCTTGGATATGCGATTCCTGCGGAATTCGCACAAGAGATTATGGATGAACTATTAGCGCAAAAGGTATTTCCTCCCGAATACAATATTAGTATGTTGCATATTGATTCAACGGTTGCCAATGTACCGGATTTGCAGCCTTTTAGCGTATTTCCTGATCAAGTTATTGCCGAGCATGAAAGTCACTATGTGACAGTTGTTCCGATTATCGGCGGTGGTGAACGCCTAGGCACATTAATCTTGGCACGATTTGCGAAAAGTTTCACCGATGAAGATTTGTTGCTTGGCGAATATGGTGCGACGGTCGTTGGCATGGAGATTTTGCGGTCACGTGCTCACGAAATTGAAGAAGATACCCGCTCGCGAGCAGTTGTACAGATGGCTGTTGATTCGTTGTCCTACAGTGAGTTAGAAGCGATTGAGCACATTTTCGAAGAACTTGAAGGCAAAGAAGGCTTGTTGGTCGCTAGTAAAATTGCAGATCGGGTTGGTATCACGCGTTCTGTTATTGTAAATGCCTTACGCAAATTGGAAAGCGCTGGGGTAATTGAATCAAGATCATTAGGCATGAAAGGTACCTATATCCGTATTCTCAACGATAAACTTCTGCCACAGTTAGACAAAGTGCGTCATCGTTAAGTTTTTAGTTTTTATTGTGACATAAAAATGTCCTTTGCGTATTGGCAAAGGACATTTTTATGTGCAGAAAAAATGTCGAAATAGGTCGGATTTGAGAAGGTAAATTACGATAACGTGTTGAAATATAACAAGTACTACTTTCTGGATGCGTTGTTTTTGGGGGTGAGTTTGTTGGCATCATTAGATTCCATTGTGTTTTCATCGTTGCAATCTGCGCTTAAAGCTAGCCAATTGCGGCAAGAGGTTTACGCAAATAACATTGCTAATGCCAATACGCCCGGATATAAACGGCAATCGGTAGAGTTTGAAAATCTATTGCAAGCACAGTTGGGAAATGTAGGATTAACGCCAAATGGATCTGGCACATTGACGATGGCGAGTAATAATGTATCAGACCTTGCAGGTGCCGCTTCATTTACTGCTGTATCTCCTGTCGTGACCACAGATCAAGCTACGTCGGTTTCAAACAACGGAAACAATGTCAATTTGACTGCTGAGATGAGTGGAATCGCCCAAAATCAGATAAATTATGCCGCTTTAGTTCAGGAATTAAATGATCAGTTTGGGTTACTGCGCACGGCGATAATGGGGAGGTGATGATTCGTGGGGCTTTTCTCGGGTTTGTCCATTAGTGCTTCAGGGCTTTCAGCAAACAGTACTTGGATGGACGTTATAGCCAATAACATCGCTAACGCGAATACGACAAGAACGCCGCAAGGCGGGCCATACCGCCGGGAGGAAGTTGTTTTTTCGTCATTGCCTTCATCAAGCTTCGCTTCCGTTTTGCAAGGTACGACGGGTGCGCAAAGTACTGTTGGCAATGGGGTCGCCATTCAAAGTATCGTACAGGATCCAAGCCCTTTTAAGTTGGTCTATGACCCTACCAATCCTGATGCTGTTAATGGCTATGTGCAAATGCCAAACGTCAATACGTCAACGGAAATGGTCGATTTGATTACGGCATCACATGCCTATCAGGCTAATGTAACGGCTTTTAATGCAGCAAAACAAGTCGACGTTCAAGCGTTGCAGATTGGAAAGTAGGGGATAAGTCGTGATAGTTCCGATATCGAACGTCATAGCAACACCAGTTTCGAATTCTTCGCTCACGTCTACTGTGACCAATGGTTCTTCGGGCGGTAGTAATTTTGCTTCCGTCTTGAATAATGCTTTGCAGTCGGTCAGCGATTCGGTTCGTCAATCACAATTGCAAGGAGTAGGTCTTGCAGCTGGCACGTCGACAAATCTCGCCTCGGTCATGACATCGGCTACAGAGGCACAGTTGGCTATTGATTTGACGGTACAAGTGCAAAATCGCGTGGTGGCTGCTTATCAGCAAGTCATGAACATGCAGGTGTAGGTATGAAACGACCAGGTGACATGATCTATGAATTTTGATATAGCCTCTTTGCGTGCTCGGTGGCAATCCTTTTATGAAAGTCTAGAAAAAAAACAACGTCGTAATTTATGGCTTATTTTGGCGTTTTTTCTGGCGACTGTGGTCGCTTTAACCTTGTTTTTTAGTAATCCCAATTATCAAGTGGTGTTCTCCAACCTTGATGCAAAGTCAGCTGGAGAAATTACGCAAAAGCTTGATCAGTTGAAGATTCCATACCAATTACAGGGAACCAATGTTCTCGTACCTGCGCAGCAAGCGGATCAAGTGCGAGTTGATATGGCGATGCAAGGCTTGCCTTCTAGCGGAACGGTAGATTATTCGCAAATCTTTCAACAAAGTAGTGTTTTTTCGTTGTCCAGTCAGGAATTGAATTTGGAACAACTGTCTGTTTTACAACAAAGAATTGCACAATCGATTGATTTGATCAATGGTATCGCCAGTGCTGAGGTAACCGTTGTGCCCGCGCAGCAAAGTTCTTTTTTGGTCAGTTCAGCGAATTCATCCGCTAAAGCCACCGTCGTTTTAACGCTGGGTGCAGGAGCGGCTTTAACGCCTCAACAGGTGTATGGCATTCAGCAATTAGTAGCTCATTCGGTGCAGGGTCTCAACTCTGCGGATGTCGTTGTTGTTGATCAAAATGGCAATGATTTGTCGTCTTCTGCATCATCAAATGCCACGACTGCTGGAGGAAGTTCATTGGCTAGTCAGGAACTTGCCATGCAACAACAATTGGAACAAGCGGCGCAAACGCAACTGCAAGGTAGTCTTGCACAAATGGTTGGCTCCGGGAATGTTCAGGTCATTGTTCATGCATCGGTTACTTTCAATCAAGTTACACGACAACAGCACCAAGTGACGGCGGGACCTCCTTTGTCGGCACAGGCTTCTCAGCAATCTTCAACAGGTGCATCGACCGCCGCGACGGGTGGTGTGGCTGGTCAAGCAACACAAAACCCGAATATCGTCACCTATGGATCGGCAGGAACTGGCAACGGTGGTTCTTCGTCAAGCCGTTCAAGCACAACAAATTATGATAATAACTATGTGAATACATCTACAACGTATGATCCCATGCAAGTTAATGGTTACACAGTCAGTGTTTTGATCAATTCAAAAGCCATGGTGCTCACACCAAGTTTACGTTCTGCCATCCAATCGTATGTGTTAACGGCAATTGGTCAACGTGGTACCACGGTGAAAGCTCCTTCGGTTACAGTGTTATCGGCGCCGTTCACAACTGCGTTGACTGTTCCCGCGACATCATCTTCGCTTTTGGGTGGACCGCTTGGTATCGGTGGTGCTGCAGCCTTGCTATTGGCTGTAGGCGCCGTGTCGATAGCGTGGTTGCGTTCGCGCAATAAGAGGCGTGTTACTACGAGTGCACTAGGCTCCTTGTCTGCCGCAGCCATGGCCAGTCCACCTCCTGAACCAGAAGAGGTTACTTTGACAAAGCAGTTGCAAGAGATGGCTTTACGGCGACCTGAGTCTTTTGCAGGGCTTGTGAGAGCATGGATATCGGAAGAGTAGGGGGCTAATGCAGTGCGTCGAGGCACCGAATTGACGAGTAAACAAAAAGCGGCGATTCTGCTCATCTCCCTTGGGCCCGAAGTAGCGTCAAATATCTATCGACACTTGCGAGAAGATGAAATTGAACAATTGACCTTAGAAATTGCTACGATGCGAAAAGTGGATAGCCAAGATCGCTCTCCTGTACTTCATGAGTTTCAGGAACTAGCGGTTGCCGATCAGATTATCGCATCTGGAGGCATTGAATATGCCAAAGAGGTACTTGAAAAAGCAATGGGGCAAGAACGTGCATTATCGATTATTGAACGGTTGACTTCATCTCTTCAAGTGCGACCGTTCGAATTTGCTCGCCGAGCTAATCCCAGTCAAATTTTGGGGTTTATTCAAAATGAACATCCGCAAACCATCGCCTTGGTTCTATCTTATCTTGATGCCAATCAAGCCGCAGCTATATTGGGTGAATTGCCCGCCATTGTTCGTGCGGATGTAGCTAAGCGGATTGCTGTGATGGAGGCTACCAGTCCTGAAGTGATCAGTTCGGTTGAGCGCGTGCTTGAGACGAAGATGGCATCCACCAGTTCCATTGATGTCACAGAAGTCGGTGGTCTGGAAGCTGTAGTGCACATTTTAAACGGCGTTGATCGAGCTACAGAACGTGGCATCTTAGAAAGTCTTGAGACAAGCGATCCTGAATTGGCTGAGAATATCAAAAAACTCATGTTTGTCTTTGAGGATATCGTTCTGTTGGATAATCGCGCCATTCAACGAGTTATTCGCGATGTGGAGCAAAGTGATTTGATGCTGGCCTTGCGTACCGCCAGTGAAGATGTTCAAGAGGCTGTCTATCGCAATATGTCTAAGCGCATGGTAGAGACGTTCAAACAGGATATGGAATTCGCACCGCCAGTCAGGTTGCGTGATGTTGAAGAGGCACAGCAACGTATTGTCGCGCAAATTCGTCGCTTGGAAGAAATGGGCGAGATCGTCATTGCGCGTGGTGGAGGTGAAGATATTCTTGTCTAGAATTCTTCGACCAAAGGAAAAGAAAATGCCAGAGAGAACAATTGCCCATCCTTCACGCGAAACGACGCTTGGGACTCTCAGTATACCAGATGAAAGTACTCTGTTTTCGCCGTTTGTGGAAGTGGAGGCAGAATATGCTCGTCGTAAGCAAGAACTTGCACAAATTGAAGAAGATATGTTGTCTTTAGTGGAAAAGGCGCGACAAAGAGCTGTTCAGTTAGTAGAACAAGCACAAATAGAAGTTGAAGATATTCGTTTAAAAGCTGAACAGGCAGGTTTTGAGCAAGGGTTGGATCTTGGTCGCAAAGAAGCGCAAATGAATGAGCAGATTGTGATTGATCAGATAAATCAGTCGCTTGCACTTGCACAAACGGAACGGCATGCTCGTATTAAAAAATCAGAGTCGTTTATCGTTGAACTTGCCTTGTTGGTTGCAAAACGCATTGTTCGCAGGGAACTTGATCAAGCATCGAGTGACTACGCAGCTATCTTTGCACAGGATCTGTTACGAGATGTGGACAAAGCGCACCAAGTGGAGATCCGCGTAGCATCGGCTGACTTTGCGTCCGTTCTTGACAAACGGGAGCGAATGGAACGTATGCTAACGCAAACGTCGGAATGTTCCATCATTATTGACCAAGCGTTGCAACCTGGCGATATTGTGATCCGCACGGATCAAGGAACGGTTGATGGGCGACTCGACGTTCGATTTGATCAGGTACGACAAATTCTCCTTCACATAGCCAAAGAGTGGGAGGTCGATGAGAATGATCGAACTGCCAACACTTGATCCTTATAAAATTGCACTAGAACGCGGAAGATTTCATAAGGTTTACGGACGTGTGGAACAAGTCATTGGATTGACCATGGAGGCAAATGGTCCTGCAGCACGCATTGGTGATGTGTGTATCATTCACAGCGACCATGGACAGGATTCACTATGTGAAGTAGTTGGGTTTCGAGCTGATCGTGTCTTACTGATGCCTTTAGGTTCTTTGGACGGATTAGCACCCGGAAGTGAAGTGGAGGCAACTGGTAACTCATTGCAAATTGCCGTTGGGCCGGGGTTGCTCGGTAGAGTGCTTGACGGTTTGGGTGAGCCTATCGATGGCATGGGTAAGTTGGATGCCGATGAGTGGGTGCCGATTCATCGCAATCCTCCGTCGCCATTATCGCGTCCGCGAATTGATCGTCGCCTTGGCACAGGAGTTCGGGTCATTGATGGTCTGCTGACATTAGGACTAGGACAACGTGTTGGGCTTTTCGCTGGTAGTGGAGTTGGCAAAAGTACGCTACTAGGTATGATCGCGAAAAATACAGAAGCCGATGTTAATGTCATTGCGTTGATTGGAGAGCGTGGGCGAGAGGTGCGGGAATTTATCGAACGCGATTTGGGAGATGCCTTGGCGCATTCTGTCGTGGTTGTGGCTACATCCGATCAACCTGCGCTTGTCCGCATTAAAGGGGCATTCGTCGCCACGGCAATCGCTGAATATTTTCGCGATCAAGGGAACCAAGTGACTTTGATGATGGATTCTGTCACACGTTTTGCGATGGCCTCAAGAGAACTAGGCCTTGCCATTGGAGAACCTCCGACGGCGCGGGGATATACCCCATCGGTGTTTGCTACCTTGCCTAAACTGCTTGAACGAGCAGGGCGCGCAAAACTTGGTTCGATTACGGGCATTTACACAGTACTTGTGGATGGCGATGATTTACAAGATCCGATTGCCGATGCTGTACGTGGGATTTTGGATGGCCATATCGTACTGGATCGTAATTTGGCGAATCGCGGTCATTTCCCTTCCGTGGATCCTTTGCAAAGCATTAGTCGGTTAATGGGGGATGTCGCACAAAAGGAACATGTGCAAGCAGCCATGCACATCCGTCGCCTTATGGCCGCCAAACGCGATGTCGATGATCTCATTAAAATTGGTGCTTATCAGCAGGGCTCTGATGAGGTAGCTGATCAAGCAATCAAAATGGATCAAGATTTACTGGCGTTTTTATGTCAATCTGTGGATGATGCTTCTGCGTTTGAAGATACGATCCAACAGTTAGTAAGCCTTGTGCAGGGGAGCATCGAACGATGACTAAAAGCGATCGAACAGCACGACTGCATCACTTACATGAATTGGTTTTACAGCAGGCTGTAGCAAGACAAAAAAATGCAACTTACGCACTGGAAGAGCAAACTGCGAAGTTGGCACAGTTACAAAGAGGCATCGAAAATTTGGATCATGATCACCTTACTTTATTCCGGTCAGGCAACGATGCACTATTATGGCATTATTATTTTGATTTACTTCAGGAACAAAAATTGAAACAAACAGCTACGGTGATCGGACGTTCGGAGGAAGTAGAACAATTTCGTCAGCAAACGACATTGGCGTATCAAGATGTCACACGCTGGGAGATTTATCATGAACAAACGTTAGAAGCGATCGATGCTGAACGCTACAAACATGACTTGCGGCAGGCTGATGATCTTGCTGTGTCGCGTAATAAGGCGATCTTATAAGTGAATTTGCTTATCACTCAAGAGGAGTTGACGGTTGGTGGCGGATAAAAAAGAAAAACCTTACGAAGTGCGCCCTCTCTCTTGGGTGTTTTATATGATCATTTTACCCATTATGTTTACGATCATTCTTCTTATCGTCATATTACAGTTTATATTAGGTTTTAACGTAACAGGGACGTTCAATACGTGGCTTGATCAGTTTCCTGTTGTTCGACATTCGTTGGGGTTACCGGCCAAGATGCCGCCTGTGTCGGAACAGGTATCGTCGCTAAAAACGCAATTGAAACTAACTGTTGCGAATGACCGGTTACACCTTAAAACTTTGGAAGTTTCTGTGCACCGTTTGCAACAGCAACTTGCTACATCTAAAACGTCGGCATCTGTCTTGAAAAATGAATTGCATAGAGTGCAACGTCAACTTGTAGTCGCCAAACAAGTTTCGAAAAATGCCAAATCAGAGGCGACTGTGTTAATGAACATGTCACCGACTCAAGCATCGCAGATTTTGACGCAGTTGCCGTTTCATGAGCAAGTATTGACACTGCAAGCGATGGATGCACCAGATCAAGCCTCTGTCATGGCGCAATTACCAGTTAAAGTAGCAGCGAAATTGTTGCAAGCTGGTGCCTGAAGTTTGGGTTGGCGAAAGGGGGGATGCAAAACTTTTTTCAACATCGTAGGAAAGGAGGAACGATAGAACATGATCGCTTATGAATTCCCTTTAAAAGCAAAAACGGGTGTATCTAAGCATGTGCCAAAAGGCGATATAAAGGCACTTTTGACTTGTGGTAAGGATAAACGTTCCGTTACAACTCATCATGTGAGAGTTAAGGGGTCTTTTGCGGCTTTGCTACAAAAAGAGCATAATTCAGTGCTTAGTGAGAAGAAACAGGGTGCGATTCTTGCAGGTACACTAAGTGTTCCGGGGTCATTCCTTGCAACAAATCCACTGCCCTCTCAAGGGAAAACCCGCTTGATTTCACATGTTACTCATGCAACAACCGGTGATGTGACAACAAAAGCTCATGGCCTTGATGCTGTCAAGCCAAGTCAAATTCAAACTGCTGCTACTGTGTCGATAGGTAAGAAACTCCCTGTTCGTGACTTGTCTGCGAACTCAAAACAATCTATACCGATGGCTCCAACAATTCGATCAACTGGCGGGCACACTAACCAATCGGTTAGTGTGTCAAAGCTTATGAAAAGCTCAAATTTGTCGTCCTTGGCGAACCAGGGAAGTTTGACAATGCCTGTAGATCGCAGTGTCAAGCGGCAAAACATGACACTTAAAAATTCGTCGCCAGCACTTTCGTTGCAAAGTGAATCCTTGAAGCCTTCATCAATACAAATAGCACAAAATTCGTTGATAGCAACGATGCCAACGAACAGTCAAGTAAAAAGTAGTTTTTTGCAGGTGATCGCAAAACGTAGTATCAGTCGGTCAGACATCATGGCAAAGCCTACGTTGCAGTCACTCGTAATGCAAAAAAACACTTTGAAACCAACAATCGTTCGAACGGCAAAAGGTATGGCGCTTAAGTCAAAGAACAAAGTTGCCACATCAAATGTGTTAGTAGAAACGTTACCCACCAGTAATCAAGGAGCCGCAAAATGGTTGCAAAAGAGCTTTGTTAAACACACTGCGTCGAGGGCCGTTAGTGAAGCAAGCTTGCGGCGTGATACGACAAATAAGCAACAAACCGATCAAAGCAGCAGTGCGTCATCATCATTGGTATTGGAGGTTAATACAAGTAGCGTTACCACACCAGTCACAACGTTCATACCCATGGCATCGCCAACAACCAGCATAAACGGCTATTCGTTAAGCAATGCTGCTTATTGGCTTCGAGGCGATGGACAACAATTGCTCAATCTTGCGATGGCTAAAGCTCGTGAAACCGGGATGCCAGTTCAATCTTCGGTGGAAATGACCTTGATACCAGCGCATTTAGGTAAGCTAAAGTTAAACATACATGCGCACTCATCGGGTGAATTGAACGTACAATTTGTAACCTCTGCTGACACGTCAAAAATGCTACTTGAAAAGTTTCTTCCGGATTTAAAGGAACAACTTTTACAAAGTGGATTTGCGAGTGTATCGGTGGATGTTCGCAGTGATTCAGGATCGAGTCAACAGTCTTTTCGGCAACCGTCATCGCCCATTCCGGTACTGACTGCGCCTGTAGTAAGTACACTTAGTGTCGGCTTCAAGGGAACTTCCTATTTCGATCAAGGGGTAGGTTCAAGTGTTTTTTTTGCTGAAGCATAAGAGACGCACTTTTAGGAGGTTGAGAGATGACCATTTCTGCGATCACAAATACGACACCTTCCGTTACAACATCGAGTACAACGGGTGCGTCAGCGACATCAAGTACGGGCACTTCGTCAACATCGTCGGCCCTTTCCGGTGCCATATCGAGCAGTTCGTTAGGCGAGAATTCTTTTTTACAGTTACTTGTCACTCAGATGCAACATCAAGATCCAACGAAGCCACAGAGTAACTCGCAGTTCATTGCACAATTAGCGCAATTTACATCGCTCGAACAAATGACGAATGTCTCGAACTCCAGTGCACAGATGGTGACTGAACTGAACAATTTAACGTCTAGCACACAGCTTAATTCAGCATTTTTATTGCTGGGTAATACGGTGACTTTGCGAGCGGCAGATGGAAGTAATGTGACAGGACCCGTCAGTTCAGTAAATGCTAACGGTTCCACCACCACGGTGACTGTAAACGGAACGGACTATCCTGTTTCATCAGTACTGTCAGTCGCTAAGTAAGGGGGCTTGCTCTATGACAGAAAATTGGTTGCGTATTGGCAACCATGGTACCACATCGCCGACGCCACCTGCGCAAATCCGCAACAAGGTGGAGGAAATAAATGCAGGTAACACTTTTGCGAGGACGTTGCAAAAAACACAACAACAAAACGCAAAAGCTACGGTAGGCCAGTCCATTACCCTATCTGCACACGCCAGTGAACGTTTGCGGTCGCGAGGTGTGGTGGTAACCGAACAAACGATGCAAGATCTATCGCGCGCAGCAGACACATTAGCACAAAAGAACGCTAAGGAATCGTTAATCGTAGTTGGCTCTATAGGTTACGTATTAAGTGTGCCGAACCGTACTGTGGTTACAGCCATGCGTCTTGACGCGTCAGAACCGAGTGTCATCACGAATATTGACAGTGCTATGGTGATGGCTAAGTCATAATCGTTGAGATTGAAGTAACGCAGCTGGACCGCTTGTCGGAGGCTGTTCGAATGTTCGCCGATTGACTGAGGCGACATACAAAAGGAGGATTTTTCATGTTACGTTCGTTATATTCGGCCATTTCAGGGATGAATGCTTTTCAAACAAGCTTGGACGTTACTGGAAATAACATTGCCAATGTCGATACGACAGGATTTAAGACGGGTCGTGTCGAATTTAGTGACATCCTGAGCCAGACGCTATCAGGTGCATCTTCGCCAACTGCCGCTGGCACGACAGGGCCTGGCGGAACGAATCCGCAACAAGTTGGATTGGGCGTTAATGTGGCCTCTATCGATACATTATTTACCCAAGGTGCTGATCAACAGACCGGTGTACCGACAGACATTGCCCTCAACGGTGATGGCATGTTTGCGGTGAGTACCAGCGCTCCGACAACGCAGCCGGTAGCAGGAGATACGACTCCCACGCCTACCGCTGTGGGTAGTAACTCCGTTGCCTACACGCGCGCTGGGAATTTCACCGTTGATGCCGCCGGTAACTTGGTATTGCCTAACGGTGCAAAGCTCTTGGGGTATTTGCTTACCAAATCGACGACAACTGGAACAACAACTACCGTGACATCAGGATCAACTTCGGCAACTGGGGTAGTTACGGATGCCAATGGAAACACGATCGCATCACCATCTAACTTATCTGCAGTCAATATCAGTGTGGGGCAACAAACATCAGGGGGAAGCTTAACCGTTATTCCCGGTAATTTTAGTATCGGAGCCAATGGGCAGATTACCGTTTCTGATCCTAACAATCCTAATTTTAAAGAAACGTGGCAGGTTCCTTTGGCCCAGTTTTTCAATCCCGGTGGTATGCAAAAAGCCGGAGGTAGTATGTACGTACCTACTACAAACTCTGGTCAGTTTTTGGCCACGCCAACTCCGACCCAAGGTGCTTCCCTTGGTGTACCAGGGCAAAATGGTTTTGCATCCTTTCGGGTCGGTTATCTTGAAGCATCGAATGTAAACTTGACCAATGAATTTACCAATATGATTATTGCGCAACAAGGCTTTGATGCGAACTCCAAAGTGATCAATACAGACAACAACATCTTGTCTACGATTCAAAACTTGGAGCAACAAGCGTAAAGCGATAAGACATGTAGGGAGGCGATCGGGTGATTAACGTAACGCGCATTGGTGGATCTGTTTTTGTGCTCAATGCCATCATGATCGAGCACGTAGAGTCCACGCCTGATACGGTGATCACCATGGTCTCCGGCAAAAAGTATGTGGTCAAAGAAAGCACTGATCAAGTCGTTCGAGATGTCTCTGAATTTTATCGATCGATTGGTCTTGTAGGTGCGTGTTTTGACGGTGGAAGGATGCCCGAACATAATGAACCTTAGGAATCGATCTTTTCTTATCATAGGAATCGCTGCGGTGATTCTTGTTGGAAGTGCCGCAGTGTATCAGTTCATGATCAAGCCAGGCTTAAACGCTCCACCGTCAGCAGCTATGCTGCAATCCTGGCAATTTCAGGGCGATAAACTCACGACCAATTTGCAAGGTGGCAATATTATTCAAATTCAATTCACTTTTCAAGCGCCCAATGCAACCGTGGCGGCAGAATTAGCGAGTCGAGCGTCTCAAGTGGATGATGCGGTGATGTCTGTTTTGCACGGTTTAACGGCGGGTCAGATCGATCAACCAGGTGGATATGCCTTTCTTAAAGCCTTAGTAAAAAAACATGTTAACAGTTTTTTGGATACCGGAAAGGTATCCAAAGTGTATATTGATAACGCAATTATTCAATAACGATGAAACTGGAAGGGGGGAATGACTCATGCCCGATGTCCTGTCGCAAGGTGAAATCGATTCGTTGCTATCTGCCCTCACATCAGGAGAAGTTTCAGCAGAAGAGATTCGGCGCACTGACGAAGCGCAACGGGTTCGAACCTACGACTTTAAGCGGGCGATGCGGTTCTCCAAGGAACATATTCGATCAATTTCTCGGATTCACGAGCACTATTCACGGCTATTATCTACTGTTGTCTCAGCGCAGTTGAGGACCGTTGTACAGCTAAATGTCGAGTCCGTTGAACAGGTTCCCTACGAAGAGTTTATCAGATCTGTTCCACCTGTTACGGTCTTACACGTGATTAACGTGCCTAGTCTACAAGGGAAATTTTTGATCGAAGTGGCACCAAACGTCGCGTATGCTATGCTTGATCGGGTTTTAGGAGGCTCTGGTGCTTCACAAGATGGCGATCGCAGGTTGACGGAAATTGATACCGTTGTCCTAGAGAGGTTGTTTTCACGTTCTCTACCATCCATGACGGTTGCTTGGGGATCGATAGCCGATTTGCAGTTTGGTTACGACAGCCTGGAAATCAATCCGCAGTTTATTCAGATCGCTAATCAAAGCGATGTTGTTCTTGTTGTATCGTTGTCTATCTCTATAGGTAGTGTAACAGGGACCGTCAACATCTGCATGCCACATGTGGTTCTTGAACCACTGATGTCAAGGCTAAGTGCCAGATTCGTTTATGCTTCACCAAGAACACAAGAGGCGAAACAAGGCATATCATCGCAAACACTTTCTAGACACATGAATCAGGTGGAGGTATTTGTGAAAGCGGAACTTGGTTATGGGGCTATCGCGGTAAGCGATTTACTGGAATTAACACGTGGTGATGTGATTACCCTTGATCAGTCCGTTGGCGAATCTTTATTTGTTCGCGTGGGTGGTGAGGTGAAGTACCGGGGCGATCCCGGTACACATCGTGGACGCTACGCTGTAAAAATTACTCAAGTAGTGGAAGATGGTGGCGCAGATGAGTAGTGACTTTTTGTCACAAGAAGAGATTGATGCATTATTGCATGGGGAGGCGACGAAAAAGGAAATCAATCCAGACGATTATTTGTCCATGTTTGACCGGGATGCGCTTGGCGAAGTGGGAAACATTTCTTTTGGTACAGCAGCAACCACGTTATCCACGTTACTGCGCCAAAAGGTGAACATCACTACGCCGCAGGTAACACTTTTACTGCGTGATCAATTCGTGGAAGAATTTCCCGTTCCACATGTTGCGGCACGTGTAGAATATACCGAGGGGTTGCAAGGTTCTAATTTCCTTATGATACGCATCGATGATGCTCAAATTATCGCTGATCTTATGCTAGGTGGCGATGGAAGGGCGCCAGCCGCCGAATTGAATGAATTGCACATGAGTGCCGTTGGTGAAGCGATGAATCAGATGATGGGTTCTGCTTCTACGTCTATGGCTACTATGGTGGGGCGAGCTGTAAATATTTCACCGCCTATTGTGCAGTTGGTAGACGCGAGTTCAAGCTCGTCGTTCGTTCCAGAGTCGGATATTTTAATTCGTATCTCGTTTCATTTAACTGTCGGGGATTTGATCGATTCTAATATTATGCAAGTCATTCCTATTGAATTTGCACGATCCTTGGTTGATATGGTGATGGGAACACATCAAGATAACACGGTTGATACTGATGAGACTACCCCCGATCAAGGGCAAATTTTTATGGATGATGTTATGATTGAAACAGCAGCGGCGTCATCTGCATATCAGATGGCCACTAAAGCCTATACGGCGGCGAAGGCAACTGAATCGTATGGTAGCAATAATATATCTAGTAGCGCAGCAAAAACCGTTGCGCCAGTGCAACCGATCGTTGAGAAGGCTGTATTTTCAGCTTTCGATGATCCACAGCCTCAGCATTCCGGGCGTAATCTTGATTTGTTGCTTGACATTCCTTTGCAATTGACGGTTGAGTTGGGCCGAACAAAGAAGTTGATTCGGGATATTTTGGATTTGGGTCCTGGATCTATCATTGAATTAGATGCACTAGCAGGTGAACCTGTGGACATTTTGGTGAATCATAAACTGATTGCACGTGGTGAAGTTGTTGTGATTGATGAAAACTTTGGTGTACGAGTGACAGATATTATTAGTCCGGCGGAACGTATTGCACGAATGCAATAATTGATAAAACGGGAGTGTTTACTATGTCCAATAGAATTTTAGTTGTTGATGATGCTGCATTTATGCGAATGATGATCAAGGAGATTCTTACCAAAAACGGTTATGTTGTGGTTGGCGAAGCCAGCGATGGCGTACAAGCTGTAGAAAAATATAAGGAACTGAAACCTGATCTTGTTACCATGGATATCACGATGCCGGAAATGGATGGCATCCAGGCTTTGAAAGAAATTCGCAAAATAGATGGAGCTGCTAAGATTATCATGTGTTCGGCGATGGGACAGCAAGCTATGGTTATCGATGCGATTCAAGCGGGTGCGCGCGATTTCATCGTTAAACCATTTCAAGCTGATCGCGTCATTGAAGCTATTCGCAAAACGGTTGGGTAGATTCGGACGGTATCGACCATGAACGGATCTGGATTTTTCTCGTATTCTTATGCGCTGATCGTATTGTTGTTTATCATTGCACTGGCTTACTACAGTATTCGCTGGCTGGGTGTTCGGGGGCAAAAGGCACTGCACAATCCTTTGATAAGGCAAGTGGCTGCCTTGTCTTTAGGCCAAAACAAAACACTCCAAGTTGTTGTGGTCGATGAAAAGACGGTTCTCATTCTTGGCGTCTGTGCAAGTATTGAACCAATAGCCCAGCTGGACGATGCTGACCTTGCTCGTCGACTGTTGCTTGATCAAGAAAAGCGCATGACACAGACCAAGCTGACGGTCTCTGTTGAACGTCTTGTTCAAGGTGTCGCAAAGCACTTACAGCACAAGGAAAGACAAGGGAACGAGCCTGATTTTGCTGATCTTTTAAAACGCCATTTGTCGACTGTCAAGGATCGTCGTACAGAAGCTGCGGAGGAATTTTCTAAGGATATCGAAAAGCAGGGAAAGGATGAGCTTCATGATGATCCGTAATTTGGCCGTCACGATGCCCTTTTCACTGGTTGGTTTCCTTGTTGTCCCTTCGATTGCATTGGCCAAATCGGCTGCAACTTTGCCGAGCGTCTCGTTATCTGTCAATCCGTCAACAACACCATCGGGCATTGTGGGAACGGTTCAGATCATTGTCCTGTTAACGCTGTTAAGTCTTGCACCAGCTATTTTGATCATGATGACCTCCTTTACGCGTATCATTGTGGTCCTTTCTTTTGTGCGCAGTGCCCTGTCATTGCAGCAGTCACCACCAAATCAAATCTTGGTAGGATTAGCTTTATTTTTAACGTTGTTTATTATGGGGCCGACTTTTTCTGCGGTTAATCAACATGCTATTCAACCCTACTTGAGCGGGACGATCAATCAGACAGTCGCGTTAAATCAGGCTGAGTTGCCTTTTAAAGAGTTTATGGCCAAACAGACGCGGGTTGAAGACGTCGACCTATTTTTGCAGTACCAGCACCTGAAAACACCAAAATCTTTAGTGTCGTTACCGATTACAACTTTAGTTCCAGCCTTTGCAATTAGCGAATTGAAGACCGCTTTTCAAATTGGTTTTATGATCTACGTACCTTTTTTGATCATTGATCTCGTAGTAGCAACCACGCTGATGTCTATGGGCATGATGATGTTACCACCTGTGCTGATTTCGATGCCGTTTAAGTTGCTTCTTTTTGTCATGGTGGATGGATGGTATCTGGTCGTTCGTTCGTTGCTTGCGGGATTTCACTAGGAAGAATGAGGGCTTGGCCTAAAGGATGGTATAAAGCTGATGGATGGCAATTTTATTGTTGGACTGGCCCAACAAGTTATTATGTTGGTGTTAGAAGTTACCGGTCCGTTGCTCCTGGCTGGTCTTGTCGTCGGTTTACTGGTCAGTATCTTTCAAGCAACGACGCAAATTCAGGAACAATCCCTTGCCTTCATCCCAAAAATTGCGGCGGTCATTGTGGTGCTGTTGCTTGGTGGCCCCTGGATGTTGAGCCTCTTGACAGATTTTACGGCTCATATTTTAGGCAATCTCCAGCAATACATCAGTTAAACAGCTATGATAATCACTCCAGTACTTTTGGCGTTTTTGCTCATTTTTGTGCGAGTACTCGCAGTAATGGGGTCAGCACCGGTTATCGGTAATGCACAAATTCCCGCTGTTTTTAAGATTGGTCTTGCATTTTTTATCGCTTTGTTGATTGACAATACAATGACACAATCCGTCATTCTTTCTTCTATGCGCGGCGTTACTTTGGGGAACTTTGTAGCGTTGTTGGTCATAGAAGCCTTAACCGGGTTAGCGATTGGATTGATCGCAAGTACTGCGTTTGCGATAACACAATTTGCTGGTGAGTTGCTTGATCAGCAGGTGGGATTTTCCATTGCAACCATCTTGTCACCTGGTATGACAAGTCCGGGAGGCCTATTGTCCAATTTTTATTATCTCGTCTTTGCGTTATGGTTCTTGTCGGTCAACGGACACTATGCGATTTTACTGGCTTTGTTGCAAAGTTTTCATGTCATTCCGCTTGGAACAGCGACATTGTATCATGGTGCCCTGAGTAACGTTTTTTTACAAGCACTGATTTCCTTTATGATCATGGGGTTGCAGTTTGCTGCCCCCGTTCTTTTAGCTCTTTTTTTGACAAATGTGTCATTAGCCGTGGCCTCGCGCGCTGTACCACAGATGAACGTTTTTGTGGTGGGACTGCCGATCTCGCTTTTAATAGGTCTGTTGTTTGTGGCTATGTTGATACCTGATGCTGTAAATGCCATGCAAGGTATTGTAAATAGTATGGAAAATGCCTTGAGTCAAGTGTTGCAAACGCTTGGAGGTGTCACGTGATCCGTTTTGATCTTCAATTATTTGCGGAAAAGACGGAACGTGCGACAGCCAAGCGGCGCACGGACGCACGCCGTGAAGGGCGAATGGCCAAGAGTCCTGATTTGACGATGGCATTTAGTTTCCTTGCGGTTATCGCATCTCTCGGAATTTATGGGCAACAGTTATATGTGGCTTTGGCCAAACTAATGACGGATTTGTTAAGTGAAGGCTTAGTGTTTGCCAACGACCATGTTGGATTGCCAGGCATTTTTTACAGTGACATGCAAAATCTCTTGTCAGCTATGTTGCCACTGCTTTTAGTTGGTATGTGCGTTGGTGTGATGATTTCCTTGTTGCAAGTTGGTCCGACTTTCGTTTTAACAGGACTCTATCCAAATTTTTCTAAAATCAATCCGTTATCTGGGCTCAAACAACTTTTTGGTCTACAAGCTATCTCGCAACTTGTCAAATCTACCTTAAAATTAACTTTTATCGCGGTGGCTGTGTACTTTTCGCTTGTTGGTTCATCAGGGCAATTCGCTTCCTTGATGGTGACTGATCCAATTTATATCATTCAAGTTTTTGCTTCACGAGCATTTTCTATTGTGCTTAACGTGGCCGGTATGTACGTTGCTTTGTCGATCTTTGACTTTTTCTTTCAGCGGTTTCAGTTCGAACGAAGCATGCGCATGTCTAAAGAAGAAGTCAAGGATGAGATGAAGCAACAAGAAGGAAACCCGCAAGTTAAAGGAAAGCTACGAGAGCGTGGTCGAGCGATCGCTTTTCGTCGCATGATGCAAAAGGTTCCCACTGCGGATGTGATTATCACGAACCCTACGCATTTTGCCGTGGCCCTCAAATATGATGCTTTGACGATGCACGCGCCACAAGTCGTTGCTAAAGGTGTTGATCAAATAGCTTTAAGGATACGTGAAATAGCCGGGGAACATGATGTTCCTATTGTGGAAAATCGTCCGTTAGCCAGATCTTTGTACCAAACAGTCGAAATGGATGGCTTTATACCAGGTGACTTGTTTCAAGCCGTTGCAGAAGTATTGGCGTACGTCTATCGATTGAAAAAGAGATCTGTATGAGATTCCTAAAATGGTTATCAAGTAGTTTGTGAGGAGGAATGACGTTGAAACGGTTGGCTCTTGTACCGATGGTCGGCATCATCGGTGTGATCGCAATGCTAGTCATTCCGATTCCGCCAGGTTTGCTTGATTTTCTCTTGATTATAAATCTCGCAATCGCATTAACGATTCTTTTAGTAGCTATGATGACACAAGAGACATTGCAGTTTTCGGTGTTTCCATCGTTGTTGCTCATTACGACGTTATTTCGCTTAGCACTCAATGTATCTTCGACGCGTTTAATTTTAACGAGTGGATATGCAGGTCATGTAATTGAAACATTTGGCAACTTTGTAATTGGTGGCAATCCTGTAGTCGGTATTATCGTGTTTATCATCTTGATCATTATTCAGTACATTGTCATTACACGCGGGGCTGAACGCGTTGCAGAAGTAGCCGCACGATTTACTCTTGATGCTATGCCTGGAAAGCAAATCAGTATCGATGCCGATCTTAATTCGGGATTGATCACGGATGTGGAAGCAAGGCAGCGGCGCAAAAATATCGAACAAGAAGCTGATTTTTACGGTGCAATGGATGGTGCCAGCAAATTTGTCAAAGGGGACGCCATTGCTGCAATGATCATTGTAGCGGTAAATATCCTTGGTGGATTTGTTATTGGCATGGCGCAACAAGGATTGGACTTCAATACTGCTTTATCGACCTACACGATTTTATCCGTAGGTGATGGTCTGGTTAGTCAGATCCCAGCATTGCTCTTGTCAACCGCAACCGGCTTGATCGTTACACGCTCAGCATCCGGATCAGATCTCGGTGTAGATATCCTTATTCAAGTTTTCTCGTTTCCCAAAATGCTATATATCGTCGCTGTCGTCATTATGATTTTGGGCATATTTACACCCATTCAAATTTGGGTGACAGCACCTGTCGCGATTTTGCTTGTGATTGCAGCAAGACGAATGGCATCCAGTCGAAAACGTGATGAGGTGATGGCGAAAAAGTCTGCCGAGGCTGAGAAAACCAAATCCACTAAAAGTCCTGAAAGTATGTATTCTCTCATTCAAGTAGAGCCCGTGGAGTTTGAGTTCGGCTATTCTGTTGTGCCGCTTGCTGATGCTGCACAAGGTGGTGATTTGCTTGAACGCGTGGCACTGATAAGACGTCAAATTGCGTTAGATTTGGGTATCGTTGTTCCCATGATTCGCTTTAGAGATAATATTCAATTACGTCCCAACGAATACATTATCGCCATCAAAGGGAGTGAAGTGGCGCGTTACGAATTAATGCCTGGCCATTACTTGGCCATGAGCCCGGGTATCGCTGATCCGTCTATTATCGGTATACCAACTAAGGAACCTGCCTTCTCCTTACCAGCTGAATGGATTTCCGAAAGTATGCGGGATCAGGCATTATTAAAAGGATATACGGTCGTCGACGCTCCTTCTTTGATTGCGACACATCTAACGGAAGTTTTGCGCCGCCACGCTTATGAGCTATTAGGGAGGCAAGAAACAAAAGCGCTTATCGATGCGGTAAAGGAGCGGCAACCTGTGTTGGTAGAAGAACTTATTCCGTCTTTGATGACGATAGGTGAAGTGCAAAAGGTTCTTGCCAATTTGCTCTTAGAGCGGGTATCGATTCGGGATCTGCCAACGATCTTAGAAACATTATCCGATTTTGCTTCAACGACAAAGGATGCCGATATTTTAACGGAGTATGTCAGGCAACGATTGAGTAGACAAATTACATCACAAGTGCGCACGGGATCCGATGCGATTTGCGCCATTACATTTAGTCAAGGGACAGAGCGCAGGATTCAAGAACATATGTCAGCGACCGATCGAGGGGTTCAACTGGCTTTGGATCCACGTCTCGCACAGCAATTGATAAAAGGAATCAGTGATCATGTGTCTCGGTTGTCGAGCCTTGGCAAAACGTCTGTGCTCCTTGTTTCACCTGTGCTAAGAAATCATATTCGTCGCGTCCTCGCGCGAGGTTTACCGGATTTGTCTGTCTTGTCCTATGCGGAACTTGATCCGGATGCGCCAATTGAAAGTGGAGGGGTGGTGAATATCTGATGTTTATCAAACGGTTTGTTGTAAAATCGTTACCGCAAGTTATGGGCATGGTTCGACAGGAACTGGGGCCTGATGCGATCATATTATCCTCACGCAAAATTCGGCGACCCGGTCTTGCGGGTTGGTTAGGATTCACTGTCTATGAGGTATTTGCAGCAGTGGAGCAATCTGCACCCGACAGCAAATCAGCGCCTTTTACTGAAACACAAACGCCTCCAAGAGTTGATGTACCAAAGCCCGATGTTGTTCAGGAATTGCAACAGATTAAGAATATGCTATCATCCATGTTATTTGAAGGATTGGCTGGATCATTAGCGTTCGATAGTGAATGGCAGGATGTCTTGATTCATTGGTCGAGGACGGGTTTTTCCACGGAGCTACTTCATAAACTCGTTGATCAGTTTACGGAGCGGCGTTCACACGAACCTGATATATCGTTGCAGAAGGTACTTGATGAATTTTTGGCATCTGTTTTTAACCAAACAGGACCATGCCGCACGCTTAAAGCGAGTGATCGTTTGGTGCTTTTTGTCGGACCTACAGGAGTAGGTAAGACGACTACGATTGCGAAGTTGGCTGCGCAGGCCAAATTACGTGATGGCCGTCATGTGGGTCTTGTGACGATCGACACTTTTCGCGTAGCGGCGAAAGAACAATTGCAAACCTATGCTGATATCCTAAATGTACCGCTTAAAGTAGCGCATGATGCGATTGAATTAAAGGATCAGATTCTGTCATTGGGAGACTGCGATTTGATCCTTGTTGATACGATGGGAAGAAGTTTTTTAGATCGTAAGCAGGCACAGGAATTGCAACAACTGGTGCACGGGATACCGTTTGATCTGATCTATCTTGTTGTTAGTTTAACGTCGCGTTTGGCAGAAGCAAAAGAAACAGCATATATTTTACAGGATATGGGTTATCACGCTCTGCTTTTGACGAAAAGTGATGAGGCGTTACTACCGTCTTTGGCAATAACTTTAGTCGACGAATTGCAGACACCGCTTTCCTACATCACCACTGGCCAAGAAGTTCCCAATGATCTCATGGTCGCCGATGTAGAACATTTGACGTCGCTTTTCAAAGGGGGTATGACAAGTGGGCGATCAGGCGGAGACGTTGCGGCGGATCATCAAACAACAGCAGGGGCAAGCAAAACGTGAGCACGTATCGACTCGAGTCGTAGCCGTGGCAAGCGGTAAGGGCGGCGTGGGCAAATCCAATCTTGTCTTGAATTATGCGCTGACCTTATGTCAGATGGGTGAACGCATTTTAATTATTGATGGTGACTTAGGTTTTGCGAATCTTGATATACTACTTGGTCTGCGACCTGCCCACTCCCTTGAAGATGTACTTGCAGGTACGGTGTCGTTGATTCATGCCATGACGATGGCTCCACATGGATTGGAAATCGTTTCAGGCGGATCAGGGACTATGCTTGATGAGCGGGAGGCTGGTTTGCAAATGGCGCGTTTTGCGCATGAATTAAACACGGTGCAAGGACGTTTTGATCGCATCTTTGTCGACTTTGGCGCGGGGTTTAGCCGTTATGCAACAGAAATGATGGGACTTTGTGATGATATGCTATTAGTGATGACACCCGAGCCGACAGCGCTTGCTGATGCCTATTCTTTACTAAAACTGATGGCTAAAGGTGGACTACTCCCAAACATTCAAGTCGTTGTGAATCGTGCGCAGTCCGTCTTAGAGGCCACTGAAGCTGCACGAAAGTTTACCCTTGCAACACAGAAATTTTTGAAAACCTCCCCTCATATTTTAGGATACGTTCTAGAAGATGATGCGGTCAATCGTGCGGTTAATCATCAAACTCCTTTTGTCCTTAAAGAACCGAGTGCTATGGCATCAAAATGCGTGCGCCAACTGGCTAAAAACTCTATACTTCATCCAAGTGATCTACTAATTGATGAACCTCGTGGTTTGCGAAAAATTTGGGAGCGATTCGCTAAGCGTCGTCAGGTGTAGGAAAGATGATGATGGAAGAAGGACATTGACTTGGTAAAGGAGAAAAGTACTAGAGCAAACAAAATTATATGAGGAGGAGCTAGGTTGCAAGAACAAATCAAGTGTATTGTGTTTCGTTTGGCGCAAGAGGACTTTGGTGTTGATGTGGCGCAAGTACGTTCGATTGAACGTGTTCAAGCGATTACTTTTGTCCCAAAGGCACCCTCCTTTGTGAAAGGCGTAATTAATCTACGTGGTTCCGTGATTCCTGTTATCGACTTGCGGGAACGATTGGCTTTAGCTATTGCCGCAGAAACATCTGATACGCGTTTTATCGTGGTGAATGTTTTGCATCAAGATGTCGCTTTTATCGTTGATGCTGCTAATGATGTTACCGATATTGATCGAACTTCGCTTGAACCGGCTCCTGCATCATTCGGATCGGTGGATATAGCCTATCTACAAGGTGTGGCTAAACTTAAAGATAAGTTATTAATTTTGCTGAACTTGGAAAATATTTTAGCGGAACACGAAGCGCTACAGGCGGCGGAGATTGCGAGGGTCTAAAGTGGATCAAAGCGATTGGCGAAATGGTGTGCATTTAGATCGGAATGCCGCTGATATGTTGCGAGAGGTTGGTAATATTGGTGCTGCACATGCCGCAACCTCTTTATCAGAGATGCTGCGCCAACGAGTGACCATGGAGGTTCCGCGGGTTGAATTTATACCATTTGATGATGTCACCGAAATTTTAGGTGGCCCAGAACAAGTGGTCGCGTGCGTCTACTTGCGCATGCAAGGGGAAGTAACAGGCAGTATTTTTTTTATCCAAACAGTTTCTGCCGCAAAACAACTCATGGCCCTACTCGAACTATCGAAAGATGCTTTAGCGCCTTTTAGCGAAATAGAAATGTCAGCTTTAGGTGAAATTGGCAATATTATGGCGGCAAGTTACCTGGGATCGCTGACAGATCTTACACACTTGACCATGTTTCCATCCGTACCACTTGTGGCTGTGGATATGGCCCAGGCTGTACTTAACGTAGGATTGCAACAAGACAATCCCATAGGTAATTATGCTCTTATCATTCATAATTCGATTCATCATCACATGGCTAGAGAAGACGCTCATTTGTTTCTTTTGCCTGATCCTGGAACTCAGGAGGCCTTAGTTCGTGCCCTGGGAATTGAGGGGTTGGCATGATGTATAAGGTGGGTATGGCTGACGCCAAGGTGGCAGGGTCGGGGGATTCTTTGCGAACGTTAGGTCTGGGGTCATGTGTTGGTGTAGCGTTATATGACCACAGACTGAAGATAGGCGGTTTGTTACATGTCATGCTACCTGCAAGTGGTGGAAAGACAGAATTGCCTGCCAAGTATGTGGATACAGGTATTCCCTACGTGATTAATCTGATGAAAGACGCAGGTGCACAGACAAGGCATATGATTGCAAAACTCGCTGGTGGTGCACAAATGTTTGCTTTAACCACCGGTTCAGATATCGTTCGTGTCGGTCCTCGCAATGTTGAAGCGGTACGTCGATGGCTTGATGAAATGGGAATTCCGATTGTCGCTACCGATGTAGGTGGCAGTGTCGGTCGTACTGTAGAATTGTTTACGGACACAGGTGCTTTTTCGATCCGTACAGCACAATTTGGAGAGCGCTTCCTATGAAAAATACGGAGATGAGCCGTTGTGCGACAAGAAGATCTGCTAGAAAACAACTGTCATGTAGATATTGAAATTAGCGATGATAATATGATCGTTATGGGAAATTTCATGATGCCACCTGATACATCATGCTCTTATACCGCTCAGGATATATTCGATCTTCTGGCACATCGACAAATCGTATATGGAATCATTCCACAAGATGCCCTTGAGCGTCTCCTGTCGTCTTTGCGTGGTCCGGCTAATGGAATCCTACTTGCACAAGGCGATAGACCTGTGGCGTCGACGAATGATCAATTGGAATTCTTATTTGAAATCAACAAAACTCCCGTTCCACAGGAACGACCGGATGGCACCGTTGATTATAAGGAGTTAGGTATTTTACAAAATGCTATGGCAGGTCAGGTACTTGCTAAACGCCATCTTGGTATCGTTGGTCAAGCTGGTAAGAATGTTTTTGGTCAAACGGTGCCTGTCAAACCACCGGTGCGTATCGCATTAGGGTCTCGAGCTAGCAAGGGAACTACGATCAGTGCAGATGCAACGGAAATTATTGCGGCCGTGGATGGACAAATTCTCTATCAAGATAATCGTAAGATATCAATTGCTCCTGTATTGCATGTTGCTCATAATGTAGATTTCTCCACCGGGAATATCAACTTCCTGGGAAGTGTCGTGGTCCATGAAAATGTGTTATCTGGTTTTTGTATTCAAGCCATGGGTAACATTGAAATTTACGGGATCATCGAGGCAGCTTCGCTCATTGCACAGGGAGACATTGTGGTTCGTGGTGGGGTTCAGGGTGCGAATCATAGTCACATCGAGGCGGGTGGGACAATTCATGCGTTATATTTGCAAAATGCTACGGTATCAGCCGAAGGCGATGTGATTGTTTCAGATAGTATCATGCATAGTGTGGTGAAAGGACGCTCCGTACAAGTCACGGGCAAACGTGGCCTACTTGTGGGCGGGGAAATTACAGCGTCAAGTCATGTGTTTGCCCGGGTGATTGGCTCACCACTTGCGACCAAAACGGTGATCCGACTGGAACCAAGCTCTGAGCTAGGTAACCGTCTGCACCAAATTGAAGATGAGATACTTCAAAAGCAACGAGTGTTGCAAAAAGTGAACGAAGCTATGTTGGCGTTTCAAGAGATACTAAAAAAGCATGGGAAGTTATCAGCAGAGCAGCAATCGCTTGTTGCACGGTTGCGTCCCACTATGGATGACGCCTTGTCTACCTTGCGTGAGCTTGAGGAAGATCGACAAACTGTAGTTTCTCTGATGGCAGAATTATCAAAGCCGTATTTGCAAGTGGCACGATTGCTGTATCCGGGTGTTCGTGTTAATGGATACTGTGGCGAATTTGTTTGTGAAGAAAATGCCGATCGTTGTACAATTTTACTGACACAACACGGGTGGCAAAAGCAACTTGGATAGATGGGTGATAACATGATTTATGGGACTATTGTCCTGATCAGTGTCCTGCTTAGCGTTTTTCTGTCATACTACGTCATTGTCAAAAAGCATTTTAAACGCAATCATGTCGATGATGATATGGTGACTATGCTCGAGCAATTTGCAGATCAAATAGCGCAGGAAAATGAACGTGTGATCGATATGATGGCCAAATTGCGACAAAAAATTGACCGTGATGCTTTATCCATGCAACATCAGATTACTGGATTAACGCATCAATACGATGAACTTTTTCGCATGGTCGACAATCTACTTGCGTCAAAAGCTCCCGCGCCTGTGAAACCTTCTTCTCCTGATTTGGTGCCGAAATATCAACAGGTAGCGAAACGTCTGCAGTTGGGTGACGATCCTGCAAAAATCGCGCAGGAGTTGAAACTCGGGCGCGGTGAAATTGATCTTGTCAAACACATAATCGAACATTAACGCATAAGATGGTCTTGCTTGCTACTGAGCGACTACAGTGGTATAATCTCATGGTGCAAATTCGCACGTTGCTGGAGAGTGTCTAAGTCTGTCGATGACAGGGGGATACTTGTCGAAAGCAACGGAGGGATAACTTGTAGGAGGTGCCTATCGTGGCAGTTATATCAATGAAACAACTCTTAGAAGCTGGTGTGCATTTTGGTCATCAGACTCGTCGTTGGAATCCGAAGATGGATAAGTACATCTTCACCGAACGTAATGGAATCTATATCATCGACTTGCAAAAGACTGTGAAAAAAGTGGAAGAAGCTTACCACTTTGTTCGTGAGATAGCCGCAGAAGGTAAGAGCTTGCTTTTTGTTGGCACCAAGAAACAGGCGCAGGATTCAGTGCATGATGAAGCGCTTCGTTGCGGTGGATACTTTGTCAATCAACGGTGGCTTGGTGGAACGTTAACGAACTTTTCGACCATTCAAAAACGCATCGAGCGACTACGTGAACTCGAAAAGATGGAGACTGACGGAACATTTGACGTATTGCCTAAGAAAGAAGTTATTTTGCTTCGTAAAGAACAAGAACGTCTTGAGAAGTTCCTTGGTGGTATTAAAGATATGAAAAAGCTTCCGGGAGCGTTGTTTATCATTGATCCTCGCAAAGAGCGCATTGCTGTAGCGGAAGCTCGTAAACTTGGTATTCCCATTGTTGGTATTGTTGACACGAACTGCGATCCTGATGAAATTGACTATGTCATTCCGGGCAATGATGACGCGATTCGTGCCGTTAAACTGTTGGCTGGTAAAATGGCTGACGCTATGATTGAAGGCGCGCAAGGAGAAGAGACAGCTTCTTAAGTGGATAACTGTGCACAGTTGCTCATGTGATCATGAGCTTTGGTGGAGTCCGGGCGTTGGTCCGTGCCTTCACCTTTCTTTTACATAAAAAATGTGAAAAGGCGGTTTATTCGATATGGCTATTAGTGCTGCGGCAGTCAAGGAATTGCGTGAAAAAACAGGAGCGGGCATGCTTGATTGTAAGAAAGCGCTCGAAGCAACGAATGGTGACATGGAGAAGGCAATTGAACATCTGCGTGAACAAGGCTTAGCGTCGGCGGCAAAGAAATCCGGTCGCGTTGCAGCTGAAGGTGTCGTTGAAGCTTATATTCATGCGGGTGGACGTATCGGAGTTCTTGTTGAAGTGAACTGTGAAACGGATTTCGTGGCAAAGACGGACGAATTTAAAGCTTTGTGTAAAGATATCGCAATGCATATCGCAGCCATGAAGCCAGAATATTTGCGTCGTGAAGAGATTCCTGCTGAGGTTGTCGAACGTGAGACGGATATTTTCCGTCAACAAACGTTAAATGAGGGTAAACCAGCGGCAGTTGTTGATAAGATCGTTGGCGGTCGCGTTGATAAATACTTGCGTGAATTGTGCCTCTTGGATCAGCCGTTTGTGAAAGATCCTTCGATTAGCGTAGCTAATTTGGTCGCACAAAAGATCAGTAAAATTGGCGAAAACATTTCGGTTCGTCGGTTCTCACGCTATGAAATGGGCGAAGGTTTGGAAAAACGGCAAGATGATTTTGTGGCAGAAGTCATGGCTCAAGTTAAAGGTTGATCGACTAGGGGGTCAGGGATGGAAACGACCAAGTACCACCGCGTTGTACTAAAACTGAGCGGGGAAGCGATGGCGGGCGACGGTGGCTTTGGCATTTCGTCCGATATGATTCGATCTGTCGCTAAGCAAATTGCCGAAGTGGTCGCGCTTGATGTTCAGGTTGCGATTGTTGTTGGCGGAGGTAATATATGGCGAGGTGTAGCTGCTAGCGGTGAGGGCATGGACCGTGCTCACGCTGATTATATGGGGATGCTTGCCACCGTGCTTAATGCATTGGCTTTGCAAGATGCTTTGGAGCGTATGAATGTCGTGACGCGTGTCCAGACGTCGATTGAAATGCGGCAAGTAGCTGAACCTTATATTCGTCGTCGTGCGATTCGCCATCTAGAAAAAGGCAGAGTGGTTATCTTTGCAGGCGGGACGGGGAATCCGTTTTTCTCAACCGATACGGCGGCGGCGTTACGTGCGGCTGAGATCGAAGCTGAAGTTATATTGATGGCTAAAAATGGTGTGGATGGTGTATATACGGCCGATCCGCAAAAAGATCCGGCTGCCAAAAAGTATGAATCACTCAACTTTATGGACGTTTTATCACGTAATCTTGGTGTGATGGATGCGACGGCAACTTCGCTTTGCATGGATAATAACATTCCGATTCTTGTGTTTTCCATTTCAGAACGTGAAAATATCTTACGGGCCGTACGCGGTGATGCTATCGGTACGATCGTGAGGAGGGATGATGTGTGAGTGAGCACATCCAAGCAGCAGAAGAAAGAATGGATAAGTCGTTAACGTCTTTGCGAAAAGAACTTGCCGCTGTTCGAGCGGGGCGGGCCAATCCAGCGTTGCTCGACAAGGTCATTGTGGACTACTATGGAACACCTACGCCGGTTACGCAAATGGCGAGTGTCACTGCGCCTGAGCCACGGTTACTGATTATTCAACCGTGGGATAAAGGTACATTGTCTTCTATTGAACGAGCCATTCAAAAAAGTGATCTTGGTTTAACGCCGAACACGGATGGCTCTGTGATTCGTCTGAATGTGCCGCAGTTGACTACTGAGCGACGTCAAGAATTGACAAAGTATATCAGGAAAGTTGCCGAAGAGAGTCGTGTTGCGGTTCGCAATGTTCGTAGGGACGTGAATGATGAAGTGAAAAAGGCGGAAAAACAGTCGCTTTTGTCAGAGGATGAGAGTAGGCGACTGCAGGAAAAAATTCAAGAGGTCACTGATCATGCGGTGGCTGAGATTGACCGGTTGCTTGCTGTAAAGGAGAAGGAACTGCTCGAAGTTTAAACGGGTGGAGGGCGCCTTTATGGTTCCAGATTGGAAGTCCTTGTTTCGGGGTGCTGCACAACCCGAATCCGGTGGATTCACCACGGAGATCGATCCCTCTCGTTTACCTCGTCACGTGGCCGTTATCATGGATGGTAACGGCCGTTGGGCGCATGCTCGCGGTCTGCCTCGCGCGGCGGGGCATCATGCAGGTATGATTGCTATGCGTGACACGATTCGAGCCGCTGATGATCTTGGCATTGGAGCCATTACGTTATACGCCTTTTCAACCGAAAATTGGAAGCGGCCGAGGGCGGAAATTCAGTACCTATGGAATTTGCTTGAAGAATTTTTCCGGGCTGATATGGATGAACTTGTTGAACGTAATGTCCGTGTTTTGTTCATTGGTAATACGAGAAAATTACCATCTTATACGCAAAGGACGATTGCAAAGTCCATAGAAAGAACGAAGGATAATGGCGGTATGGTCGTTCAGTTTGCTTTGAACTATGGCAGTCGTGCTGAACTTGTGGATGTTGTCCATCACTTGGCACAACAAGTCAAAGATGGTACGTTAGAACCTGAGGATATTTCAGAAGAAGTTGTTAGTCATTGTCTATCTTCACATGGTGTTCCCGATCCTGACTTATTGATCCGTACTTCAGGTGATCAACGGGTAAGTAACTTTCTTTTATGGCAAATTGCTTATGCTGAGCTTTATTTTATCGATGACATGTGGCCGGATTTCACCAAGGCGCACTTCTATGAGGCTGTTTTAGCTTATAGCAAGCGAGAGCGCCGTTTTGGCGGACTAAAATGAGGTGACAGCGTGCTTCGTCAACGCGTCGTGACGGGACTTTTGGGAGCGGCATTGGTACTATCTATGAATTGGCTCGGTGGGTACTATCTCGCCGCCCTATTTGCCGTCATCGCAGCGGTCAGCGTACTTGAAATCGGGTCTATGATGAAAGTTAGCTTGCTGACTGCAGAAAGCATTGTTGCCATTGTCTTTGCAGCATTGATTGTGCTTTGGCCGTCCTTTGAACGTTTTTGGTACGTTTTATTTTATGCGTTGTTAATTATCACGATTTTTCGCCGTAAAGAATTTTCATTTACCGCAGCTGGAGTGCTGTTTGCAGGCGCACTATATTCAAGTTATGCTTTTCGCACATTGCTTGACGTTCGGCAATTGTCACATGGGCTAGGCTTGGTGTTGACCATTTTGCTTGCGATCTGGTCAACAGATATAGGCGCTTTTTTTGTTGGACGAGCTCTTGGGGGGCGAAAACTTCTTCCTGAAGTGAGCCCGAAAAAAACCGTTTCTGGGGCTGTTGGCGGATTGTTGTTGGCGACAGTGGCGACGCCTATCGGTGCAGCGGTATTCGTGGGGCCGCTGTTTGCGCACGCTTGGCGTTATGCTTTACTTGGCTTTGTGGTGTCCATTGCAGGACAACTTGGTGATCTCATTGAATCTGCTTTAAAGCGTCATTACGCTGTTAAAGATTCTGGTTGGATATTGCCTGGACATGGTGGCTTGCTTGATCGTTTTGATAGCTTGCTCCTTGCCGCGCCGATCGCGTATCATTTGATCATATGGCTGTTTGTGCATTATTGAAAGGATGGATATTTCGTGGCACGATTGGTAACGGTCCTTGGGGCCACAGGTTCCATTGGTACGCAAACACTCGATGTGATTCGCGAGAATCGCGATGTATTTGCGGTCAGCGCCTTGACGACGTATGGCCGCGTCACAGAATTAATGGAAATGATTCGCGAATTTGATCCAAAGTGCGTTGTCGTTCATTCCGTGGAAGACAGGGACAAGGTTGTCCGTGCTTTCCCTACACTTGAGGTGCTTTGGGGAGACGATGCATACAGTGATGTTGCTGCAGCAGAACCCGGCGCGATTGTCGTGAATGCGTTAGTTGGTTCTGTTGGTATTCGACCGACCCTACGAGCTATTGCTGCGGGATGTGATGTGGCTTTAGCCAATAAGGAAACCTTGGTGGCAGCTGGCGATTTGGTGATGACTGCAGCTAAATCCGCTGGCGTTTCTGTGTTACCTGTTGATTCCGAGCATTCGGCCATTGCGCAATGTTTATTGGGTTATCAGGCTGATGCAGTCTTACGACTTATCGTCACTGCCTCAGGAGGACCTTTTCGGACATATTCGCGAGAGGCACTTCAGCGCGTAACTGTTGGTGATGCATTGGCTCATCCGACGTGGAGGATGGGTCCAAAGATCACGGTTGATTCAGCTACGTTGATGAATAAGGGTCTCGAGGTTATCGAGGCACATTATCTGTTTTCAATGCCGTATGACGCCATAGATGTCATCGTGCACCCACAAAGTATTGTTCATTCGATGGTGGAATTCCAAGATGGTGCGGTGCTTGCACAACTTGGGGCGGCAGATATGCGAATTCCGATTTCATTTGCATTATTTCAAGGCAGGACACCTCGATTTTCCCCATTTAGGCGTATGGATTTGTCTACTCTCTCACAGTTGACTTTTGAAAGTCCCGATAGCGGACGATTTCCAGCGTTAGCTTTAGCATATGATTGCGGTAGGGCAGGTGGGACATACCCAACTGTGATGAATGCAGCGAACGAAGTTGCAGCCGGCGCTTTTCTTCGTGACGAATTACCCTTTCTTGATATCGTTGAGGTTGTAGCGCGGGTGATCGATCGGCACAAGGGTGAACCTATTGACGATATTTCGCAAGTGTTCTCTGCTGATGCGTGGGCACGCCGGCAAGCGATGGAGTTCGTGTTGGAGAGGGGACAATGTTTGTGATCGGTGCGGTTTTAGCTGGCGGTATTCGTTCGGTCGTCGCCGTTATTTTGGTGTTTGTGATTATGGTTATGATCCATGAATTCGGGCATTTCATCGTAGCCAAGCGAGCGGGTGTGCTCGTTTACCGTTTTGCAATCGGTTTTGGACCGAAATTGTTTTCGTTTCAGCGCGGTGAAACAGAGTACTCTATTCGCTTATTTCCTTTGGGTGGGTACGTGATGCTAGCTGGTGAGATGCCGCAAGACACGTACTTTAAGATGGGGGAACCAATTGCCATACGGCTCGATCAAGCACAGCAGGTTGATTTGATCGGAGATCGTGAGGACGTTCGTGATGCCACAGTAGTAGGGTACCTTCATGCGATCGATACGATGCGATCTTTTACAGTGACCCTGCAAACTGAGGAAGGCATTCATAGCTACGCCTTCTCGAAACAGTCTTTTCTTGCGACAGGTAAGGATACGATAGCTATTGCTCCACCTGATCGACAAATGAATCAAAAACCGATTTGGGTTCGGATGGCTATCGCTCTCGCTGGGCCACTCATGAATGTGGTTCTTACGGTCGTTTTATTTGCCGTAATACTCGGCGTTATGGGATCGTTTTCTTCACCGCCGCAATTTGCGTCCATAGAGTCGGGTTCTCCGGCTGCGCATGCCGGGCTTAAGTCGGGTGACATTCTTGTCGCTGTCAATCATCAACCTGTGCAAAACTGGATGACTTTTGTTACAGAGATTCAAAGCCATCCTAAGCAATCTCTTGACATCACTGTGGACCGTGGTAGTGTAGATAAATCGTTAGTGATCACGCCGGAAAAACGTTCGGATGGCACCGGATTTATTGGTGTAACTCCTGTGATTGACCACAGCTTATGGGGGGCCATAACAAATAGCGTATACCAGACTGGACAATATTCGCAGATGATCACGAATGCCTTTGCAGGCATGTTTTCGCATGGCAATTCATTTGTCAAAGATACAGCAGGTCCAGTGAAAATTGTGCAAGTCATTGGCCAACAGGCACAATTGGGTATTTTACAGCTTCTTAATTTGACGGCGATTCTGAGTTTAAACCTGGCAATTCTTAATCTTTTGCCGATTCCACCTTTGGATGGGAGTCGAATTTTATTGCTGATTGTCGAATTTTTACGTGGTCGTCCCATAGACCCACGCAAAGAATATTGGGTTCATGCTATCGGGTTTGTGCTTATCATTACGTTAATGGTAGTGCGAACCTACCTTGATGTGGCGCAAATGTTTTAATATGTAGTGTGTTTTGGTAAAAGGCGGGGATTCCTTTGCAAACGGACGGTTTTGAGATAAATGCCATAGCGAGCGGCACAACGCAGGAGGCGACGGCTTTTCAAGCGGTGCCGCCTGCGTTTTTACTGGAGCAAGAAGCGGTATGGATGCAAGAATTGGTGAAACAAACAAGTCATGTTGTGGTATCCACAAAAAAACAAGTTATTACAATTCATGTAAACCCACAAGATGGTCGCTCTGTCTGGGAACAGGTCATAGGGCTCCATGCGCTTGACAAGCAGTTCACTTTTGTTGAGGTTGTCATTAAAACACAGCGGGATGTGTCTGATCCTGTTCAACAAGTCACGACCTTTGGCGCCTGTTTGTGGTTGCTTACTTTGCGGGACAAGGCTTTGAAACCGTTGCTCAACCAGGCATCCTTTAGGTTCGAGAATCTAAGTTTAGTTACCTTGTCGATCAGTTCCCCTGTCGAATTGGCTATGCAAAGAGCGCTAGATCGTAAGTTGAGTTTCTTGTGGCTTTCCTTGACCGGACAAGTCATCACAGTTCACGTGGCGCAAACCGCACAAAAAGACAATCTAGTTCAGGAATTTCGCACATCCATGGATCAGGAAACATACGTGGCTCTTCAACAACAGATCGTTACAAGTGAGGCAAAAGAGTCTCCTTCGGTTAATCAAAATCGACTTCAATTCGGATCGGTCATTGAAGAGAGTCCTACAGACATTCAACATATACAAGATGAAATGCGTTCGGTCACCGTGGCTGGGAGGGTTTTTGGCTTTGAGATGCGAGATTTGAATAGCGGCAGACAACTTATCCAATTTCATGTGACGGATGAAACGGATTCCATAACGTGCAAAGTCTTTTTGCGCGGACAGGGTAAAAAGGAGCAAGACGTCAGCGTATTACAAGATGGTGTGTATGTGATCGTGCGAGGTAGTGTTCAATTTGATACGTATATGAAGGAATTGGCATTATTGATTACGGATATGACGTCCTATGAACCTGAAAAAAGGTTGGATACGGCTTCTCTGAAAAGGGTTGAACTTCATGCACATACACAAATGAGCGCTCTAGATGGCGTTGTATCGGCAACTGATCTTGTGCGACAGGCAGCTGAATTTGGTCATGAGGCGGTAGCCATTACCGATCATGGCGTTGTTCAATCCTACCCGGAAGCGGCGAGTGCTGGTAAAAAATACGGAGTTAAAATCCTTTATGGTATTGAAGCGAATATGATTGATGCAGGGCAGACAATCGTTTACCGAGCAACAGAACAAATGCTTGATGACAAGACAATCTATGTCGTCTTTGATACGGAAACGACCGGGCTATCTGCGGCAGAACATGAATTGATTGAGATAGCTGGCGTGAAAATGCGTGGCGGGGAAGTCATTGATTCGTTTGCTCAACTTATTCATCCCAAGCAAATGATTTCCGCAAAAATCACAGAAATTACGGGGATTACGAACGACATGGTGCGGGATGAACCGTTTGTCGCAGAGGTATTGCCGCGTTTTCAAGAATTTTGTGATGGGGCTATTTTGGTTGCTCACAATGCCGAATTTGATTTATCTTTTTTGGATGTGCAAGCCAAGCACCTTGGCTTGGCTGCGTTTGAGCACCCAACGATCGATACCTTGGCATTGGCGAGAACACTTTTTCCGCAGGACCGCAATCACCGGCTAAAGACGTTAACACAAAAATGGGATATTTCTTTAGTTAACCATCATCGAGCGTTGGCTGATGCTGAAGCTACTGGCAGAGTGTTCTATAAACTGCTTGCAACAGCAAGAGAGCGAACAGCGATCGATCATCTCCAACACTTAGTTAAGTTCGGCTTTTCAAGCACGGATTTTACAAAGGGCAGGCCATATCATACTACAATTTTGGTAACTTCCCCGACCGGACTTAAAAACATGTATAAGCTGGTCTCTTTTTCGCACTTGGATTATTTTTATCGCGAACCTCGCATGTTGAGGAATTTGATTCAAGAGCATCGGGAAGGATTGCTGATTGGTACGGGATGCAAATTGGGTGAAATATTTCAGGCCATCTTGCGAGGTAAGTCGCGATCGGATCTTGTTTCTATGCTTCGTTTTTATGATTTTGTCGAGATCCAACCATCTGACCATTATCAGGCGTTTCTGGATAGTGAGGAGATTAGTTCGCTCGATCAGGTGCTGCATTATCACCGTTATCTTGTGGAACTAGCTGATGAAGTAGGCCTACCCGTCGTAGCCACAGGCGATGTTCACTTTCTCCAACCCAAAGATGCTGTATTTCGTGAGATTATTTTGCAAAGTTCTATCAAAAAGGAAACGGCACGTACCGTTCAGCCTGCTTTGACGTTTAAAACGACGCAAGAGATGTTGCAAGCATTTGCGCATCTAGGTGATAGGACGCACGAAGTGGTTGTTGATAATCCACAACGGATTGCAGAGCGCATCGAATCGATCAGTCCGGTTCCTGATCGCGTGTATCCGCCCAATATGGAGGGTGCCGAGGAACAGGTACGTTTTCTTTCTTACCAAAAAGTGCATGAACTCTATGGTGAAACATTGCCAACCGTCGTTTCAGAACGCCTCGAAAAAGAGGTTACAAGTATCATTACACATGGTTTTTCAGTGAATTATCTGATTGCGCACAAATTGGTCACGAAGTCTTTGCAAGATGGATATATCGTCGGGTCTCGTGGATCTGTCGGATCGTCGCTGGTAGCTACCTTAATGGATATCACCGAAGTCAATCCATTACCGCCGCATTATTTGTGTCCTACGTGTAAGTTTTCTGACTTTATCCTTGACGGATCAATCGGATCCGGATTTGATCTACCTGACAAAGCGTGCCCACATTGTAAGACGTCTTTGAAAAAGGATGGACAAGATATTCCCTTTGAAACGTTTCTTGGATTTAAAGGTGACAAAGTACCTGATATTGATCTTAATTTTTCGGGTGAATATCAGGCCCGTGCTCATAAGTACACGGAAGAATTATTTGGATCCGATTTTGTCTTTCGAGCTGGTACAATCTCTACAATTGCGGATAAAACGGCTTTTGGTTACGTGAAAAAGTGGGCAGAAGAGCGTGGAAAGCAACTGAGAAATGCCGAAATTGCCCGTCTCGTTGCAGGTTGCACAGGTATCAAAAGAACGACTGGCCAACATCCTGGTGGTCTTATCATTGTTCCTAATGATCATGAAATTTATGATTTTTGTCCGATTCAGCATCCAGCTGATGATCGCACCACAGATACAAGAACAACGCATTTTGATTTCCATTCAATTCATGATAATCTACTGAAATTGGACATTTTAGGTCATGATGATCCGACGATGTTGCGAATGTTGCAAGATATCACGGGTATCGACACGCGCAGTGTTCCTGTGGACGATAAAGATGTCTACGCCCTTTTTTGTGGAACAGAGTCGCTTGGTGTAACTACGCAACAGATCAAGTCAAAAACAGGCACGTATGGAATTCCGGAATTTGGTACAAAGTTTGTTCGCCAAATGCTGGAAGAAACAAAGCCTAGCACGTTTGCCGACCTTGTGCGCATATCAGGATTGTCACATGGAACGGATGTATGGCTCAATAATGCGCAGGAACTAATTCGGCAAGGTACAGCAACGTTGAGTGATGTCATATGCTGTCGCGATGATATTATGGTGTACTTAATTTATCGCGGTCTGGATCCTTCTCATGCCTTTAAGATCATGGAATCGGTTCGCAGAGGTAAAGGTTTAAGTGACGATGACGAGCAATATATGCGATCATTCGATGTGAAAGATTGGTATATGGAATCGTGCCGACGTATCAAATACATGTTTCCAAAAGCACATGCCGCAGCTTATGTTCTAAATGCGGTGCGTATCGCCTACTTTAAAGTGCATCATCCACTTGCCTATTACGCAGCTTACTTCACTGTGCGTGCCGAGGATTTCGATCTGGCGCTTATGGCACGCGGCGCCGATGCTATTGCGGGGCGAATTGATGAGATTGAAGCGAAACAAATGACGGCAACGACCAAAGAAAAGGCTCTGCAGACCGTGCTTGAAGTGGCTCTTGAAATGACGCGTCGGGGTTTTCGCTTTTATGGTCTTGATCTGTATGCATCAGA